>NZ_JBFAIU010000270.1:0-10659 GCF_040654855.1 Asanoa sp. NPDC050611 | reverse complement strand
ACCTCAGCGCACCACGGTCCGCCGGTCGTCGGCCGCTCGCCGGGTCGCACCGCGACGATCGAGCAGTTCCAGCAGGGGTACGGCGACGCGCCGGGTGGTGTCCAGGGCCTGGCGGGCCTGGCTGAGCGTGAACGGCTGCGGCAGCTCCCGCAGCACCTCGGCGGCCCGGGAAACCGATGTCGGCGGGAGGACGATGCCGTCGGCGATCTTCACCAGGGCGCCGGCGCGGACGGCGGCCGCCAGCTCGCGCGGGCCGAGGCCGAGGGCGCGCAGACGGTCGGCCTCGGGCGCGTGGAACGGACGGTCCAGCAGGTCGCGGTCGAGCTGGTCGAGCGCCTGCTGGATCGGTGGCGGCACGGCCGGGCCGCCCGGGCGCACGACGCGGCCGTCGCGGGTGGTCAGCGGCGGGGCGACGAGCGCTTCGACGAGCGCGCGGTCGGGCAGGCCGAGCTTGCGGCGCAGAGCCTCGACCGGCATGCCGGGCTCGAGCGGGTGCGCCGCCGCGTAGCGGTCGACCTCGCTCGCCAGCCGCCTGCCCAGGGTCGCCCACAGTTCCGGATCGGCGTGCCAGTCGCCGGCGACGGGCTGCTCGCCGCCCGCCGGGGCGCCCAGCGTGCGCAGGTCGGCGCCCGTCAGCAGGCCGCGGCGGCGCAGCTCGTCGGCCGCGTCGGGGCGTCCGTCCATGGTGGCCAGTTCGGTGGCGCGGGTCGCGGCCGCACCCCGGCGGCGCAGGCCCGGTGGCAGCGGGTCGAGCACGGTGACGCCGCCGGCCACGTGATGCCGGCCCGGGTCCCGGAGCAGCGCGTGGTCGCCGATCCGCAGCGGCAGCGGGCGCCGCAGCCGCAGCCGGGCGGTGTCCTTGCCGAGCGGCCGGACCGCCGCGGTGACCGCCGCCGAGCCGACGTGGAACACCAGCTCGGCCGGCAGGTCGGCGACCGGGTCGCCGTGCACCCGCACGTCGACGAGCGCGGTGTGCCGGAACGCGCCCGGGGTGAGCAGGGCGTCGCCGCGGCCGACCGCGTCCTTGGGCACGTTGCGCAGGTTGACCGCGACCCGGGCCACCGCCGCCACCTGGTCGGCGGCGTGACCGAGGGACTGCAGGCCCTTGACCCGCACCTCGCGATCGCCCAGGGCCAGCGTGTCGCCGGAGCGCAGCGTGCCCGCGCCGAGCGTGCCGGTGACCACCGTGCCGCTGCCCTGGATGGTGAACGCACGGTCGACCCAGAGCCGCACGGGCGCGGCCGGGTCGGCCGGTGGCAGCCCGGCGACCAGCCGGTCGAGGGCCGCGCGCAGGTCGTCGAGGCCGGCACCCGTCGCGCCGCTGACCGCGACCGCCTCGACGGTGCCGAGCGAGCTGCGGGCGATCTCGACCGTGGCCTGCGCGGCGGCGGCCGCGGGGTCCGCGAGGTCGGACCGGGTGACCACCAGCAGGCCGTGGGTGACGCCGAGCGCGTCCAGGGCGGCCAGGTGCTCGGCGGACTGCGGCTTCCAGCCCTCGTCGGCGGCGACGACCAGCATCGCGGCCGGCACCGGGCCGACGCCGGCCAGCATGTTGGGCACGAAGCGCTCGTGGCCGGGCACGTCGACGAACGCGAGCGTGGCGCCCGAGGGCAGGTCGGTCCAGGCGTACCCGAGGTCGATGGTCATGCCGCGGCGCCGCTCCTCGGCCCAGCGGTCGGGCTCCATTCCGGTGAGCGCGCGGACCAGTGTCGACTTGCCGTGGTCGACATGACCCGCCGTGGCGACGACGTGCACCACGCAACTCTGCCACCGCCGGGGCAGGATTGTCGGCATGACCTACCGGCTGACCCAGTACGCGCACGGCGGCGGCTGCGCCTGCAAGATCCCACCCGGCGAGCTGGAGAGCGTGGTGGCCGGCCTCGTCGGCGGCACACCACCGGACGGGCCGGGCGAGCTGCTGGTCGGGCTCGACGACGGCGACGACGCCGCGGTGGTCCGGATCTCCGGCGACACCGCCGTCGTCGCCACCGCGGACTTCTTCACGCCCGTGCAGGACGACCCCTACGACTGGGGCCGGGTGGCGGCGGCCAACGCACTGTCCGACGTGTACGCGATGGGCGGCACCCCGGTGGTGGCCGTGAACCTGCTCGGCTGGCCGCGCGACGTGCTGCCGATGGAGCTGGCGGCCCAGGTCCTGGCCGGCGGCCTCGACGTGGCCCGCGAGGCGGGTTGTCACGTCGCCGGCGGGCACAGCGTGGACGACCCGGAACCCAAGTACGGGATGGCGGTGACGGGCCTGGCCGACCCGGGCGCGCTGATGCGCAACGACGCCGGCGTGCCCGGTGTGCCGCTGACCCTGACCAAGCCACTCGGCATCGGCGTGCTGAACAGCCGGCACAAGCAGACCGGGGAGGTCTTTCCGGAAGCGGTGGCGGCGATGACGACGCTCAACCGGGACGCGGCCTCGGCGGCCCTGAAGGCGGGCGCGGTGTGCGCGACGGACGTGACGGGCTTCGGGCTGCTCGGCCACCTGCACAAGCTCGCGCGGGCCAGCGGCGTCACGGCCCGCCTGGACGCGGCGGCGGTGCCCTATCTGGACGGCGCCCGCGACGCGCTGGCGGCGGGCTATGTCAGCGGCGGCACCCGGCGCAACCTCGACTGGGTGCGCCCCCACCTGGACGCGGGCCCGGTCGACGAGGACGAGCTGCTGCTCCTGGCCGACGCACAGACCTCCGGCGGCCTCCTGGTCGCGGGCGAGCTGCCGGGCTGGCCCGTGGTCGGCTCACTGGTGCCACGTCGGGCCGACGGCGTGACGCTCGAGGTGCGCTAGATCGGCTGGAGCAGGCGGCGTGGGGTGTTCAGCACCGCGGAGACCGGGTCCTTCGCCGGGCCGGACGCCTCGAAGCCCGGGCCGGGGGCGATCTGGATCTCGGGGACCGGGATGACCGCACCGCACGTCGCGCACCGGCCGCCGGCGTCGAGCGGGCCGCCGTCCTGATCGTGACGGAGGGCGCGCTTGGCGCCGTTGGGCGAATAGAACTCGTCTCCCCAGGCCATCAGTGCGCGGACGGCCGGCCACAGCGCGACGCCCTTGTCGGTGAGCTGGTACTCGATGGCGCCGCCGGCGTCCGTCTCCCGGGCGAGCACGCCCTCCTCGACGAGGGACTTGAGCCTGCTGTTCAGGCTCGCGCGCGGGATGCCGAGCTGGGTGGCGAAGTCACCGAACCGGCGCACGCCGTAGAACGCGTCGCGGACGATCAGCAGCGACCACCGCTCGCCGACGATCTCCAGGGCGCGGGCGAGAGAGCAGTTGGGGTCCGCGTACGTGCTGGGCAGGGCCATGTCCCCGATTCTAGCGCGTTCCGGTTCAATCACTGAACCACCGGTGCTAGGCTCGGGTAGTTCAGTGATTGAACCTCGGATGAAGGGGGTTGTCCCGATGTACCAGTTCCTCGTTTCTTTCAAGGTCGAGTCCGACCACCGCGACGACTTCGTCCGGGCGGCCAAGAAGACCGCGCGGGACTCGCTCGCCCACGAGCCCGGGTCGCAGCGGTTCGAGGTGATCGCCGACGAGGAGAACCCGGACGTGTTCTACCTCAACGAGGTCTACGCGGACGCCGCCGCCTTCGACACCCACGCCAAGGGGCCGTACTTCGGCGCGTTCTTCGCCGAGGCCAGCCAGTACGCCGAGGGCCCAACCTGGCTGATGCGGGGCAACCTGGTCCCTAGGTGAGGTCGACCGCCGTGGTGTTGGCGCCGCTGAGCACGAAGACCGGCACCTCGTCGGCCGCGGGCGTGTAGCGGCCGCTGAGCAGCGACGCGAACGCGGTCGCGCCGCCTGGCTCGACCACCACCCGCAGCGTCTCCCAGAGGGCGCGCTGCGCGGCGCGGATGTCCTCGTCCTCGACCAGCAGCACGTCGCGGACACCGCCGGCGATCACGGGGTACGTGTTGACGCCGATCCGCAGCGGCGCCAGCGAGTCGATCGCCACGCTGCCCACGGGCGCGTCGACGGGCCCACCGGCGTCGAGAGCGCGGCGCAGCGTCGGCGCACCGGTCGGCTCGACGCCGATCACGGGGCCGTCGTGGCCGGCGACCAGGCCGCCGAGCAGCCCACCTCCGCCGACCGCGGCCAGCAGCGTGGTGCGGTGGCCGGGCAGTTGCCGGGCGACCTCGACGGCGATCGTGCCGGTGCCGAGCATGGTCTCGATCTCGTCGAACGCGTGCAGCCGCAGCGCGCCGGAGGTGGCCCGGAACCGCTCGCTGGCCGCCAGCGCGTCGTTGTAGGCGTCACCCTCGATCACCAGTTCGGCGCCATAGCCCCGGATCCGGGCGATCTTGGCCGGCGACGAGACGGTCGGCACGAAGACGTGGGCGCGGACACCGAGGGCACGGGCGGCGTACGCGGCGGCCGCGCCGTGGTTGCCGCCGGACGCCGCCACGATCCCGGCCTGTGGGACGTCGCGGAGCAGCAGGTTGGCGAACGCCCCGCGGGCCTTGAACGAGCCGGAGTGCTGGAGGAACTCCAGCTTGAAGGCGATCGGGCCGGGCGCCAGGCCGAAGTCGGCCCGGTCGGCGAGGAGCACGGGGGTTTCCCGCACGTGCGGTCGGATCAGGTCGGCGACGCGCGCGATCTCCGCGCCGGTCACCAGATCAGGGGCGGTGCTGGTCACGTCAGCGACCTTAGCTCCGTTAGGTTGGAGCGGTGCAGCCGCACTCCGATGCCTATCTCCGGCTGGCCTGCCTCTCGTACGCCGAGGAGGACGACGAGGCGCCGCGGCGGGCCGCCGCGGCCGCGCGGATCCTGGCCGACGATCCGTCGCTCCCCCGCCACTCCGCCTACGTCGCCGCCGCCGCGTCCGATGTGGACGCGCTGCGCGCGTTGCTCGATGCGGACCCGGCGCTGGCCAACCGGGCCGGCGGCCCGCACGACTGGCCACCCCTGCTCTATCTCTGCTACGCGCGGCACGACCCGGCGCTCGACGAGGCCGCCGTGCTGGCCACCGCCCGGCTGCTGCTGGCGGCCGGCGCCGACCCGAACGCCCGCTTCCACTGGCGTGGGCTCGACCCGCCGTTCACGGCGCTGACCGGTGCGTTCGGCGGCGGCGAGCGCGGGCAGCCGCCGCATCCGCACGCGACCGCGCTGGCCCGGGTGCTGCTCGACGCGGGTGCCGACCCGAACGACGGGCAGGCGCTCTACAACCGGATGTTCCGCGCGGACGACAGCCACCTCGAGCTGCTGTTCGCGTTCGGGCTGAACGACGCGGCGCTGCTCCGTTACCAGCTCCGGTGGGCGGTGACGCACGGGATGACCGACCGCGTGCGCCTGCTGGCCGTGCACGACGTCGACGTGACCGCACCGTTCGAGGACGGTGTGGTGCCGGCCGTGCTGGCGTTGACGTCCGGCTACCCGGAGCTGGTCGCGGCGCTCGGTGTGCCGGTGCCGGCCCTGTCACCGGCGGAGGCGTTCATGGCGGCCGCGCTCGTGGCGGACCGTGCGACCTGCGACGCCCTGCGGGCCGCGCACCCCGCTGAGGTCGCGTCGCTGCGGGCGGACCGGCCCGGCCTGGCCGTGTGGGCCGCCGCGCACGGCCGCCCCGGCGCGGTCGGGCTGTTGCTGGACGCCGGTTGGCCGGTGGACGCACTGGGCCGCACCGACGTGCCACGGGAGGATCCCTGGGAGACGGCGCTGCACGCGGCCGCCGAGACGGGCGACATCGCGTTGGTGCGGGACCTGCTGGCCCGTGGCGCGGACCCGACGGTGCGGGACACCCGGTTCGGCGCGACGCCCGGCGACTGGGCCCGCTACTTCGACCGGCCCGAGGTGGCCGCTCTGCTGACGCCCACCGACCCGGACGGGTCTTGAAATAGATTCCTTTTTGTGCTATGATGTCCGCATTGGCGGCTAGCCTTCCGGGCGTGCAGACCTCGCAGACCGCCCTCCTCGCCGCCGCCGCCCGCGCCGCCCACCGCATCGTCGACGGCGAGCCGCGCATCCTCGACGACCACCTGGCCGAGCCGCTGCTCGGCGACCGCGCCGACGAGCTGGTCGCCTACCACCGCGCACACGGCGACCACCCGATCCTGGCCGGCGCCCGTGCCCAGACGGTGCTCCGTTCGGCGTACACCGAACGCGCCCTGACGGCTTTTGTCCATCGTGGACCATCGCGCTACGTCGTGCTCGGCGCCGGCTTCGACAGCTCCCCCTACCGCCTCGACCTGCCCGGCACGCCGGTCTTCGAGCTGGACCACCCGGCCACGTCGGCGGCCAAGCAGGCGGCCCTGTCGGCCGCGGGCCTCGACACCGGCGCGGTCACCTTCGTGCCGGTCGACCTCGCCGCCGGCGACCCGCTGCCCGCCTTCGACCGCTCCCGGCCGACGTTCGTGAGCTGGCTGGGCGTGGTCATGTACCTGGCACCGGACGAGGTGGCCCGCACCGTGGCGATGCTCGCCGACACCCTCGCCCCCGGCTCGGAGCTGGTGTTCGACCACATGCTCCCGCCGGAGCTGCGCGACGCGGCGGGCAACGACTACGCCCGGCAGGTCGGCGCGGTCGCCGCCGCGGACGGCGAACCCTGGCGCTCGACCTTCGCGCCGGCCGAGGTCGCCGACCTGCTGACGGCGCGAGGTTGGAAAGTGACCGCCCAGCCGGACGCCCGCGCGACGGTGCCGCCCGAGACCTGGGAGCGCGCCGACGCCCTGCGCCCACTGGGGTTGTCGGCGCTGGCCCACGCCCGCCTCAGCTAGCGGCGCGGACCTCCTTCAGGGTCGGCCCGTGCTGGGCGGTCCAGGCGCAGATGGCCGCCAGCGGCTCGAGCAGCGTGCGGCCGAACGGGGTCAGCGCGTACTCGACGCGCGGCGGATTCTCCGCGAACTCGGTGCGGGTCACCAGGCCGTCGCGTTCCATCGCGCGCAATGACTCCGTGAGCACCTTCGGGGTGATGCCGCGCAGCGGGCGCGACAGCTCGCCGAACCGGCGCGGGCCGTCGCGCAGGCAGACGAGGAGCTTCGTCGTCCACTTGTCGCCGATGCGGATCATCGGCCGGGTGTCTTGTTCACACCCGGCGAACAGGTCCAGGTCGAGTGGTCGGGTCACAGCACCCACAGTAGCCAGTTTCGTTGAAGTAACCGGCACCCCGCGAGCTACCGTCCCCGGCCATGGACAGCATCATCGTTTTCGGTGCCGGCGGACGGGCCGGCCGGCGGGTGGTCGCCGAGGCCGTGCGCCGTGGCCACCGTGTCACCTCGGTCGTCCGGGACGTCAGCCGCTACCCGGACCTCGGCGGCACGCTCGTGTCCGGCGACGTGACCGACCCCGCCGCGGTGGCGGCGCTGGCGAAGGGGCACGACGCCGCGGTGCACGCGGCCGCGCTGGTCGGCGTCCCGGACTTCTTCACCGCGGCGGCCCGCGCGCTGACAGGCGGGCTGGTCGAGGCGGGCGTGCCGCGCCTCGTCGGGATCGGCGTCGGCACCGCGCTGGAGGTGGCGCCCGGCGTGCCGATGCACGACACCGCGGACTTCCCGGCCGAATACCGGGACTTCTCGCGCGCCCACGCGGCCCAGATCGAGGTGCTGCGCGCCGCCGACGAGCGGCTCGACTGGGTGCTGCTCGTGCCGCCGCCCACGCTGCTCGACGACGCCTCGGCCGGGACCGGGCACTACCGCACCGGTGCCGGCCAGGTGCTGCCGGCCGGTGACGGGCTCTTCCCGTACGCCGACCTGGCCCTCGCCGTCGTGGACGAGGCCGAAGCTCCCCGGCACCACCGCGCGGTAGTGGCGATCGGCCACTGAAGCCGATACAGCCCGACCGGCACCTTCTCGGACCACCACGGCCCGCTGCCCTGGTGAACCGTCAGAAGAGCCAGGCGAGCGCGGCGTGCGACTTCTCGACGTACGCCGCGCGGCCGCTCTCGAGGCCGTACGCCAGGTCCTCGAGCAGCTTGCACCTCGCGTAGAAGACGGCGCGGTCGCCGACCGGCAGGTCACCCAGCGCGGCCGGCCCCAGGTCGCGAAGGAGCAGGGCGAGGTCGTACGCCGGGTCGACGAGCGCCGCGTCACTCCAGTCGATGATCCCGGTCACCGCGCAGGTCGCCGGGTCGACGAGCACGTGCTCGATGCCGAGGTCGTTGTGGGAGAACACGGTTTCCCGCGGGTCGGGCGGCGGCGCGGCGCGCAGGAACGCCTCGACCGCTCCGCGGTGCGCGGCCGGCACCTCCCGGGCGACGAGGTCGTAGGTCTCCGCCGCCTCGGCGAGCCAGCCGGCCAGCGGCTCGACGTCGACCTCGACCAGGCCGGACCACCGCCCCGCGGGCGCGTCCCGCACCGCGGCGAGCACGTCGAGGAGGGTGGCGGCAACCGTCGGACCGTGTGCCGACCAGCTCGCCCGCGGCAGCTCCAGCAGCGGCACGCCGGGCAGCTTGAAGTAGCCGAGGTAACCCCGCTCGGCCAGCACGAACACCGGTTCGGGCACCGGCACCGGCGAGATCTCCGCGACGGCCGCGAGCAGCCGGGCCTCCCGCTCGATCGACGAAGCCCGCCGCACCGGGTCGAGCTCCTTGTCGAACCGCACGATCAGCTCGCCATTGACCTCGTGGACGACGTGGTCCAGGCCCTCGTTCACCGGGCCTCTTCGTCGGCGGCCAGTGCCGCCAGCACCTCGGACCGGTCGGCGCGCGGCTTCGGCGGGCGCGGCGCCCGCGCGGGCCGGTGCGCGGCCGTCGCCACGAACGCGGCCAGGGCCGTCGTGATCGGCACCGCGGCGATCAGCCCCAGCGTGCCCACCACGCTCCGGACGATCTCCTGGGCGATGAACTCCGTCGTCAACACCTCGCCGACCCCGCGCCCGCCCGCGACCACGAGCAGGAGGACGGGCAGGGACGCACCGGCGTACGCCAGGACGATGGTGTTGACCGTCGACGCGATGTGCGCCCGCCCGACCCGCGTGCCGCCCCGGTAGAGCTCGCGCCGGCTCAGCGCCGGGTTCGCCCGCGCCAGCTCGCCGACCGTCGCGGCCTGGGTCACGGTGACGTCGTCGAGCACGCCGAGGGAGCCGATGATGATGCCGGCCAGCAGCAGGCCGTGCAGGTCCACGTCGCCGTGCAGCAGGGACAGGGTGATCGCGTTCTCGTCGCCGTACCCGGTGAGGTGGGTCAGGGAGATCGCCAGCGTGCCGACCGCACCCGCGAGCACCAGACTGGCCAGCGTGCCGAGCACGGCGACCGACGTCTGCGCGCTGATCCCGTGCGTCAGGTAGAGCACCACGAACATGATCAACGCGGCGCCGACCACCGCGATCGGCAGCGGAGGGCCGCCGTCCAGTATCGCCGGCAGGACGAAGCCAAGCAGCACCGCGAAGCTGACCGCGAGCCCGGCGAGGGCGGCCAGCCCGCGCCAGCGGCCGAACACCACGATCGCGACGGCGAACGCCACGACGAGCCAGAGCAGCGGCGAGCCGCGCTGGTGGTCGGCGATCGTGTAGACGGTCGCGTCCGGGTCCTCGGCCGAGGTCAGCGGCGTGACGATCACCTCGTCACCGACGTCGACCGACGGCGAGCCGGGGCCGGACGGCAGCTCCGTCTCGCGGGTCTGCCCCTTGTCGGGGCCCGAGTCCAGCGTGACGGTCGCCGTGCCGCAGGGGCCTGGGTCCGCCGGGCCTTCGGGCGTCGGCGGGCATGCCTGCGACACCACCTGGGTGACGGTCGCGTGGAAGCGCGGCACCGGGTCGGTCTCGTCGGCCTTCGGCACCGCGCCCGGCCAGAGCAGCACGGTGGCGATCCCCGTGGCGAGGAACGCCGGCACGAGCACGGCGGCCAGGATGATGCGCAAACGGCGGGGCGCCCGCGGTGCGGGCTGGTGGTCGTGACCCATCCGGTCAGGCGTCCCCACGGGCGGCGAGGCGCTCGCGCTGCGGCACCACCGTGTATTTCGGATCCCTGGCGGAGGCCTTGCCCGCCTCGAAGACGCCGAACCGGGTGGCCGCCGAGCCCGCCAGCAACGCCGCGCCGGCCAGTGCCGACACCACGCGGCTGCGGGCGCCCAGCACCGCGGCGGTGGCGCCGGCGGCGGTCAGCAACCGGGCGGCGCGCAGCAGGCGACCCGCCTTGCCCGTCCGGTAGGGCTCGCTGAGCAGCCCCATCCGGTGCTCGACGCCGTGGGTGGCGGTCAGCTCCAGGGCGGCGCCGGCCACCGCGAGCGCCCGGGCCGGGCCGGCCTCGTGCGGCGGGGCGCCGATCAGGCCGGCCGCGCCGCCGCTGGCCAGCGCGCTGCCGGCGAAGACGTACGGGAGCCGGGGGTACGCCGCGTTCCAGGACGGCGTCGCGGTGTCGGCCAGCAGCACCGCCGTGTAGGTGGCCAGGGCGGGCGCGGTCGCCGCGGCGGCGAGGCCACCGATCCGGCCCGCGGCCGGCAGCGCGCGGGCGGCCAGGCCGACCGCGCCGTCGCGGGGCAGCCAGGGCGCGGCCTCGGCGACCGCCGCCACTCCCGCGGCCGTGCCGAACGCGCTGAGGATCCAGGTGCCCATCGACATCGGCGACGTCGGCTTGGCCACCCGGAGCATGTTGAGGAACCGCTCGGGCCGGCCGAGGTCCTTGACGAGGAGGTAGCCGCTGACGCCGACAGCGGCCAGCGCGGTCACCCGGCCGGTCGCGGCCACGCCGTTGACGATCCGCTCCATGGCGGCCTGCAGTTGGTCGATCACGG
>NZ_JBFAIU010000269.1:0-10695 GCF_040654855.1 Asanoa sp. NPDC050611 | reverse complement strand
GTCCGGGCCGCCGCATCGAACGGGTCAGCTGGGCGGTGGCACGCGCCGCCGCACGTCCTCGCCCGTCGACGGGCCGGGCTGCCAGGTCGCCACCCAGGGCTCGTCGCCCTGCGGGTGCACCACGCCCTCCTCGAGCCAGGCGTAACGCCCGTCGAGGATGCGCTTGGCGGCCTTCGCGTCGACCGCGTCCGTGTTGTCCCAGAGCGCCGTGAACAGCGCCTCGGCCCTCACCTTGGCCTGCCGGCAGAACAGGTCGGCCAGCTCCATGCCCTCCGGCCGGGCGTCGCGCTCGGCGTTGGCCCGGACGCAGACCGCCGCCATCGCGAACAGCTCCGCCCCGATGTCGACGATGCGGCCGAGGAAGACCTCGCGGTCCTCCATCCGCGCCTGCCAGCGGGACATGCCGTAGAACGTGGACCGGGCCAGCTTGCGGGAAGCCCGCTCGACGAAGCGCAGGTGGTGCGCCAGCGGCCCGTACGCGGTGAAGGCGTTGGGGTTCTGGCCCTTGCCGACCGCGAGGCCGGGCAGCCACTTGGCGTAGAACGCGGTGGCCCGGGCGCCGGCCTTGGCCTTGCGGCCCAGGTCGGCCTTGGGGTCGACGATGTCGCCGGCGACGGAGAGGTGCGCGTCGACCGCCTCGCGCGCGATCAGCAGGTGCATGATCTCCGTCGAGCCCTCGAAGATCCGGTTGATCCGCATGTCGCGGAGGATCTGCTCGGTCGACACCGCCCGCTCGCCGCGCGCCGCCAGCGACTCCGCCGTCTCGTAGCCGCGACCGCCGCGGATCTGCACCAGCTCGTCGGCGATCTTCCAGCCCATCTCGCTCGCGTAGAGCTTGACGAGGGCCGCCTCGATGCGGATGTCGTTGCGGTCGTCGTCGGCCAGCATGCAGCAGAGGTTGAGCATGGTCTCCATGCCGTACGTGGTCGCCGCCATGAAGGCCAGCTTCTGCGCGATGGCCTCGTGGTCGCCGACCGGGCGGCCCCACTGCACCCGCTCCGCGGACCACTGGCGGGCCACGTTGAGGCACCACTTGCCGGCGCCGACGCACATCGCGGGCAGCGACAGCCGGCCCGTGTTGAGCGTGGTCAACGCGATCTTGAGGCCGCGCCCCTCGCCGCCGATCATCTGGTCGGCCGGCACGAACACGTCGTGGAAGCGGGTCACGCTGTTTTCCAGCCCCTTGAGGCCCATGAACCCGTTGCGCCGCTCGATCGTGATGCCCGGCGAGTCGCCCTCGACCACGAACGCGGTGATGCCGCCGCGGCGCCCCTCGGACTTGGGCACCCGGGCCATGACCACGAGCAGGGTGGCGACCGTGCCGTTGGTGGCCCACAGCTTGACGCCGTTGAGCCGGTAGCCGCCCTCGACCGGCTCGGCGATCGTGCCGAGGCGGGCCGGGTCGGAGCCGACGTCGGGCTCGGTGAGCAGGAACGCGGACACCTCGCCGGCGGCCAGCCGGGGCAGGTAGCGGCGCTTCTGCTCGGCGGTGCCGAACAGCTTGAGCGGCTGCGGCACGCCGATCGACTGGTGCGCCGAGAGCAGCGCGCCGATCGCCGGGTTCACCGAGCCGACCAGCATCAGGCTGCGCGCGTAGTCGAGGTTGGTCAGCCCGAGGCCGCCGTAGTTCTCGTCGATCTTCATGCCGAACGCGCCGAGCCGGGCCAGGCCGTGGAACACCTCGTCCGGGATCCGGTCCTCGCGCTCGATCCGCTCGCCGTCGACCTCGCTGCGCACGTACGCGTTGAGCTTCTTGACGAACTCGTCGCCCTTCGCGGCCCGGATCGGGTCGGGCTGGGGCCAGGGATCGATCAGGTCGAGCCGCAGCCGGCCGAGGAACAGCTCCTTGCCGAAGCTCGGTTTGGTCCAGTCGGTCTCGCGGGACGCCTCGGCGACCTCGCGGGACTCCTGGTAGGAAACCGTGCCCGCCTCGTGCGGCAGGGCCCCGGCACCATCGGCGCCGCCGGCCTCCGGCGGCCTGTTCTGGGTGGTCGTCACGGCTTCCCCCTTTTGTCGGGCTTGGCTGTGCTGGTTCTGACGGTACCTCGCTTTATTACCCGTCGGTAGGTTTCTAGAACTCCTCGGGATGCTCCCTTCTTCGCGTCATCTCCGATTCGGTCTCGTACGGCTCGCTCCAGTCGCGCCGGACCCACGGCAGCACCCCCCAGAACGTGAGGAAGAAGATGGTGGTGATGCCGCCGAGGATGATGGCCACGTTCCGCGACACGATGAAGTCGGTGACCAGCAGGACGGCGCTGACGATCGAGACGAGCAGGAACGACAGGCCGGCGGTGGCCACGGTGTGCGCGAAGCGAACCAGCTCGGGCTTGCGGCCCTGGCGGAACAGCGCCCGGTGGAAGGCCACGGGCGCGATGATCAACGCGGTCGCGCCGGCCGCGGCCAGCAGCGACACCAGGTACGTGTTGCGCTGGAACGTGTCGGTGCGCGGGAAGCCGTTGCTGAACGGCAGCGTGAGCAGGAACGCGAAGAGGATCTGCACACCGGTCTGCGCGACCCGCAACTCCTGGAGCAGGTCGTTGAAGTTCCGGTCCCACCGTTGCTTCGGCGTCTCCTCGGGTGGCTCCTCCGCGGCCATGGGCTCATGGTCGTCGGTGGGCGGGATCGTCGTGGGGGAACGACGATTTACCGTTGAGGCGTGCCCGACTACGGCCGTGACCTCACCTTCGGATACTTCCTCATCCCGAACGCCGCCGACCCGCTGCTCGCCACCGCGCGGGAGATCGAGGACCGCGGCCTCGACTGGATCGGCGTGCAGGACCACCCCTACCAGCGCCGCTACGTCGACACCTTCGCGCTGCTCAGCGCGATCGCGGCGGTGACCACGCGGGTGGGCGTGTTCCCGGACGTCGCCAACCTGCCACTGCGCCCGCCTGCCGTCATGGCCAAGGCGGCGGCCAGCATCGACGTGCTCAGCGGGGGCCGGTTCGAGCTGGGGCTGGGCGCCGGGTCGTTCTGGGACGCGATCGAGGCGTACGGGGGCCCGCGCCGGACGCCCGGCGAGTCGCTGGCGGCGCTCGAGGAGGCGATGGCGGTCATCCGGCTGGTCTGGAGCGGGCAGCGCAACCTGCGCTTCGAGGGCCGGCACTACCGGCTGGCCGGCGCGCACTCCGGGCCCGTACCCGCGCACGAGATCGGCATCTGGCTCGGTGTGTACGGGCCCCGCGCGCTGGCCCTGGCCGGCCGCCTCGCCGACGGCTGGGTGCCGTCGCTGCGCGGCGAGATCACCCCGCTCGCGGAGGCGGCCGCCCGGCTGGACGACGCGGCCGCCGGCGCGGGCCGGAATCCCGCCGACATCCGCCGCGTGCTCAACATCAACGGCCGGATCACCGACGGGCCGCGGGAAGGGCTGCTGCGGGGCCCGGTGGACCAGTGGGTCGACGAGCTGACCGACATCGCGCTCGGGTACGGCTTCGACACGTTCCTCTACTGGGGAGAGGGGCCCGACCAGCTGCCCCGGTTCGCCGAGGAGGTGGCGCCGGCGGTGCGCGCACAGGTCAACGCGGAGCGGTGACGCCCAGCATCAGCCGCAGCTGGGCGAGCAGGGCGTCGCGGAACTCCACGGGCGAGGGCATCGGCTGCTGCTGCGCGCGGGAGACGATCAGCCCCGCCAGACCGGCGAGCAGCAGGTCGGTCACCGCCTCGGCGCTGTGCGCCGGCCTGAACTCACCACGTTGGACACCCTCGCGCACCGCCGCCAGAAATGGCGCCCGGTAACGCGCCGCCTGCTCCGCGCCGTAGTCGCGCAGGTCGCCGTCGCGCATGGCGGACCGCCAGAACTCGACGAGGATCTGGCGGGTCCGCTCGGTGTTGTGCAGGCTCCGGTCGGCCATCGCCACGAGCCGGGGCCACGGGTCCGGCTCGGCTGCGGCCACCGCTTCGAGGGCCTCGACCTCCTGGTCCGTGAAGACCTCCATGGCCTCGATGACCATGTCCTCGCGGGAACCGAAGTAGTTCTGCAGCGTGCTGATCGCGACGCCGCTGGCCGTCGACACGTCCGTGAACCGCGTGTGCTCGTAGCCGCGGGCGGCGAGCACGTCCGCCACGGCCGTCAGCACGGCGGCGCGCTTGGCTCCGCCGGCCCGCCTGCGTCTCATGCCGCGGGTGGGATGTTGTGGTTCCACCGGAACATGTTGCCCGGGTCCCAGGTGGACTTCGCCGCCCGGAGCCGCGCGTAGGTCGCTTCGTCATAGGCCAGCCGCACGCCCTCGACCGTAGCGTCCGCGGGTGACAGGTAGCCGGGGTGCTTCCGGCTGTCGGGACGGGTGAGCCGGCCGGTCAGCTCCGCCGCCACGTCGGTGTCGAGCGTCGCGCCGGGCGGCACGACGGTCAACGCGAACATCGCGAAGGCCACGTCCCGGCGTACGGCGTTGGGCCGTTCCGGCTTGCGTCCCAACGCACCGCCGAGCTGGGTCACGTTGACCAGCGCCGGCGCGACGGCCCGCAGCGGGGCGAGCAGCGCCTCGCCCTCGGCGTCCGTGGCGAGGTAGGCCACGCGGACGAAGACGCTCAGCCGGCCGCGCATGAACTCGGGGACAAACGGCAGGTCCGGTGCGTGCAGCAGCACGACCGAGGAGGTCAGCTCATCGGGCTCGGTCGCGGTGAGCGACCGGTACGCCTCCAGCACCGCGCGCGCGTGCTCGCCGGCGAACTGCAGGAAGCCCGCGTACAGCTCGGTCAGCGGGAACAGGCCGAACTCCAGCGCCGTGACGACGCCGACGTTGCCCTTGCCGCCGAGCAGGGCGAAGAACAGGTCCGGGTCGGAGTCCGGCGTGACGTGGCGCGGCACGCCGTCCGCGGTCACGACGTCGGCCGCCGTGACGTGGTCGGCCGCGTAGCCGTGGGCCCGCCCGAGTGCGACGCTGACCCCGCCGCCGAGCGTGTAGCCCACGACGCCGACCTGCGGCGAGGAGCCCGCGAGCGGCGCGAGCCCGACCTTGGCGGCCTCGTCGACCACCTGTCCCCAGCGCACACCCGCCTCGACGCGGGCCGTGCGGCGCGGCACGTCGACGCTGACGCCGGTCATGCGCCGCGTGGTGATCATGACCGCGTCCGGGGAAACGGCGGGTGAGCCATGTCGCGCCTTCCTTGACCTGGTCACAGCGCTGGACAGCCGCAGCCGGTATAGCCGTACGGTACCGTCGTACCGGCCAGCCATCGCCAGCGATTGTGGCGTGAACCACCCAGTTTTGCCCGTACAACGGCTGGCTTATGGAGAAAGTCGAGTTATGACCACCGTTGAACTGACCCGCTTCCGCGCGGCCCGCGCCGACGACCTGCTGGCCGCGCGGCCCGCGATGGTGCGGGACTTCGAGACCGACCGCCCGGGCTTCCTCGGCGCGCGGCTGATCCGCGTGGGTGACGACCAGTGGCTGGACATCGTCTACTGGCGCACGCCCGAGGACTTCGCGGAGTCGCGGCGCCGGGGCGGGAACCGGCCCGGGATCCAGGCGTTCTTCGCTCTGATCGACGAGCTGATCAGCTCCGAGGAGGGCACGACGACCGAGCCGGCGGGTCCGTGATGCGGGCGGCCTGGTACGACCGGCAGGGTCCGGCGCGGGAGGTCCTGCGGGTGGGCGAGCTGCCCGACCCGTCGCCGGGCGAGGGCGAGGTCCGCGTACGCGTGTCGGTGTCCGGGATCCACGTCGGCGACCTGGGCAAGCGGCAGGGCTGGTGGGGCTCGACGATGCCGTTCCCGCGGGTCGTTCCCCATGGCGACGGTGCCGGCACGATCGACGCCGTCGGGCCGGGCGTGGACCCGGCGCGGATCGGCGAACGGGTCTGGGTCTACCTCGCCCAGTCGTACCGACCCTTCGGCACGGCGGCGGAGTACACGGTGGTGCCGTCGCGGCACGCCGTCGTCCTGCCGGACAGCGTGCCGGACGAGCAGGCGGCCGGCCTCGGCATCCCGGGCATCACGGCGCACCGGGCGGTCTTCTCCGACGGGTCGGTGACCGGGAAGCGGGTGGTCGTCACCGGCGCCCTGGGCGCGGTCGGGCGGGCGGCGGTGGCCGTGGCCCGGCGCGGCGGCGCGACGGTGATCGGCACGGTCCGCAGCCCGGACCAGGTCGAGGCCGCGGTGGCCGCGGGCGCGCATTCGGCCGTGGCCGCCGAGGGCGGCGACATGGCCGCCCGGATCCTCGAGCTGACCGGCGGCGACCTGGTCGACCGGGTGGCCGAGCTGGCGTTCGACGCGAACATGGCGACGAACCTGGAGATCCTGCGGTACGGGGGTGTGATCGCCACCTACGCCACAGGGTCGAGCGAGCCGCGGATCCCGTACTGGCCGCTGGGTTTCAAGAACATCACCGTTCGCTTCCTCAGCAACGACGACTTCCCGGAACCGGCCAACGAGTCGGCCGCGGCCGACCTGACCGCCGCACTGGCCGCCGGCGACCTGCACTACCCGATCGCGGCGCGGCTGCCGCTCGAGGAGATCGCCCAGGCGCACGAACTGGCGGAGCACAGCTCCAGCCAGGGCCGGGTCGTGCTGGACATCAACCCCCGTTAGCCGGGTTCGCCTGCGCCGGCACCGCGCGCGGAGGACGCTGGAAGGTGAAAGGGGTGTTGATCATGTATGCGCGTTCTTCCACGATCGTGGCCCAAACGTCCTCGATCGACCGGGGCATCACGTTCCTGAGTGACGAGCTGATGTCCGACATGCTGGCCATCGACGGCTGTGTCGGGTTGTCGTTGCTCGTCGACCGGGACACCGGGCGCTGCATCGCCACGTCGTCATGGGAGAACGAGGGGGCGATGAAGGCGAGCGAGAGCAAGGTGTCACCGTTGCGGCAGCGGCTCATGGGCGCGTTCGGCGCGACGGACATCAGCAACGACGAGTGGGAGGTCGTGGTCATGCACCGCGACCACCGGGCGCCCGACGGCGCGCACGCGCGGATCACCTACCTGCGCGGCGACCCGGCGCGGGCCGACGACTCGATCGAGATCTTCAAGTCGCTGCTGCCGACGATCGAGAGCTACGCGGGGTTCTGCAGCGCCAGCCTGCTGCTGAACCGCTCGTCGGGCATGGCGGTCTCGAACATCATCTTCGACAGCGCCGCGGCGATGGCCCGGACGGCCGAGCAGGCCAGCCAGGTGCGCGCCCGGGCGGCCGGGCAGATGGGCTCGGAGATCGTCGAGGTGGCCGAGTTCGAGCTGGCCTTCGCCCACCTCCGCGTGCCGGAATTGGTCTGAGGTCAGCGCGTGGGCGTCACTTGACGCGACTGTTTCGGAGGAGGCCGGCGACGAGGAGCCCGGCGGCGGCGAGGCCGAGCAGGGCGATGATGCCCACGCCGATAACCGCGCGGCGCATGACGGCGCCATCCTTGAGCAGTGCCGACGCGAGCTGGGCGTTGGTGAGGTCGGCCTCGGTGGTGCCCGCCGTCGCGCCACCGGCTGCCGGGTCGGCGCTGGGCCCGGCGGTGGGAGCGCCGGCCGGCGCCTTGGCGGTGGGCGTGGGGCGCGGCTTGGTGGCCGGGCGGCTCTTCGTGACGTTGGGGCTCTTGGTCGTGGTGCCAGGCTTGGTCGTCGTGGAGCGCTGGGTCGTGGTCGCGCGCGGCGCGGTCGGGTTCGCGATGTGCACCTTGCCGCGCGCAGCCGGGTCGCCGCCCTCACAATGCTGCTCGAACGTGGCGTCGAAGGCCTGCACGTAGCCGTCGGCGCCGAACACGGCCTTGGTGACGGTGAAGGACCCGGTCAGCTCGTTGCACCCGCGCCCTTCACCGCTCAGGTCGAGCCCGGGCCCGGTCCCGTTGAACGGATGCCGGTGTGCGGCGCTGTAGGTCTTCGCGGTGAGCTTCTGCGTGCCGGGCGCGTCGAAGGTGACGGTCCACCAGTCACCGTTGTAGGCATTGATCGAGATGGCGACGGTGCTGCCGGACGAACTGGACACGGTGATCCCGTCACCGTTGCCGGTGGAGTAGGAGTATGAGTCGCCCTGGCTGATGTAGTCGCCACTGTCGCCGCTGAACGTCACGGACCCGGTCTTCACGGACTGCGCCTGAGCCGTGCCGGCGACGAGCAGCCCGCCGAAAACCGCCACGACCGACAGAACACCGATCCGCCAGACCATCCGCACGCTGTGCCTCCCCCATGACAGACCGCGCCGGGTCGCCGACGGTCCATCCCTTCAGCGCCGCCGCGGCCGTCCGCGTCACACCGGGTATTCGCGGCTCACAGGACGGAAGGCCGATGCAGGTCGAAAAGGTCGATCTGCACGGCCTCGAACGTCTTCTCCAGCTCCGCCGAATCCTGCCGCTGTTCGACGAACAGACGCTCCCGCTCAGTGATGGGCACTGCCAGCAGCCACGCCACGGTCTTGTCGGTGTACGTCCGCGACGGGAAGTCCGTCGCCCAGAGGAACGGGGGCACGAGGAGCAGGTGCGGCACCGTCGTGCCTTGGACGTACGCACCCACACAGCCCGGGAAGACCGCACCCGGGCGGCACTCCCAGCGGTCGTTGATCACGTAGAACGCGATCGCCGCGACCGCGTTGGCGAACGTCAGAACGTCGCTCGGCGCGCAGCCGACGACCTCGCAGCCGAGCGGCGGCCGCACGGTGCCCGTTACCGCGCGGTCGGACAGACCGATCGTGGCGACGGAGGTCAGCCCATCGTCCGGGCTATCCTCCGCGAGCAGCAGATCGATGTGACTCATCTCGTGCCGGTCCCGGTGACGCGTGACCCTGGCGGATCCGCCGAAGGCGGCGGCGGTGAACTTCGCCAGATCCCTGTTGCTCGCGCTCACGTCCATGGTGGTCAGTTACCACGTCGGCGTCGGTTAGTCGATCTGGCCGATCGGTTCGCGCTTCTCGGCCTGGAAGGCGTCCTCGGTGCGGCCGCGGGCCCAGTAGCCCGAGATGGAGATGGACTCGCGTGGGATGCCGCGGGTGCGGAGGACCGCGCGGATCGCTTTGACCGACTCGCGTTCGCCGTGGGCGAAGACGTGCACCGCGTCCGTCGGCCACGGGCCCTCGTCGACGGCGCGGGCCAGGAACGCGATGTCGTTCGGGTCCGGGTTGACCAGCCAGTGCACGGTCAGCTGCTCCGGGCATTTCAGGTCGAGGATGTCGGCGTCGTCGTCGATCTCGAGGTACGCGACGCCGCATGCGTCGCCCGGCATCGACTCCAGGGCCGCCGCGATCGCGGGCAGTGCCGACAGGTCGCCCGCGAGGACGTGCCAACCGGCCTCCGGGTCCGGGGCGTACGCGCCGCCCGGGCCGGAGACGACCAGCCGGTCACCGGGCGCGGCCTTCATCGCCCACGGCGCGGCGACGCCGGTGTCGCCGTGCGTCACGAAGTCGATCGCGAGCCGGCATGCGACGCGGTCGACCCAGCGCACGGTGTACGTCCGCACGACCGGCAACTGCTCCCGCGGCAGGGTCGCGCGCAGCTCGGCGAGGTCGTACGGCGGCTCCAACCCCAGCGCCGGGTCGACGAACAGCAGCTTCACGTAAGCGTCGGTGTGCCCGTTGTTAGCGAAATCGGCCAGCGACGCACCGGTCGCGACGACCCGCACCACGTGCGGAGTGAGCTGTTCGGTCGACTCCACGGTCAGCACGTGCTGCTGAGGTTTGCCCATGAACGCTGAGGCTACCCTTCGCCGTCACGCACGCAGCGCTCCGGCGACAAGCCCGAGGCTCCATGAGCGACGAGGCGCGACGCCGGGCGGTGGCCGCGCTGGTCGAAGCTCGCGGACTACCGCTCCGGCGGCCGGCATGCTGCCCACGGCGCGCGAGCGACGGCTTTCGTTGCAGCGGCTACAGGGAATCCCGGAGCAGGTCGGACGCCGCGGTGAGATAGCGGTCCTCGGCCTCCGCCGCGGCGGCCGAGACCTCCCGCAGGGTCGGGAAGTTGTGCTCCGCGCCGGCTTCACGCCAGTGCCGCACGGGTACGCCCGCCGCGCCCAGTCGCGCCGCCAGCGCCTCCCCCTCGTCGCGCAGCGCGTCGTGTTCGGCGGTGACCAGCAGCGTCGGCGGCAGGCCGCGCAGGTCGGCGGCGAGCAGGTTGACCTCGGGCGAGGAGTGCATTGCCGCGTCGGGCAGCCAGTGGTCGAGCCAGCCGCGCAGCGTCGCGCCGCCGTACTCCGCCACGCTCGGCGAGCTCAGGGTCGGGTCCGCGTTGGGGCACATCAGCAACTGCGCGACCACCGGGACGTCGGGCAGCCGCAGCGCCGCCAGCACCGCCAGCATGCCGCCGGCCGAGTCGCCCGCCACCGCGAGCGGCCGGTCGCTTGTGGCCAGCGCGCGCAGGACCGCGACCGCGTCGTCGACCGCCGCGGGATACGGGTGCTCCGGCGCCCGCCGGTAGTCCACCGCCACCACGCACGCTCCCGTCGCCGCGGCGAGCCGCCGTACCAGGGAGTCGTGGGTCTCTAGATCGCAGATGACGAACCCGCCGCCGTGCAGGTAGACCACCACGGGCCGGGCGTCGGGTTGATAGACGCGGACCGGCACACCGCCGACGAGCCGGTCCTCGGTGGGCATCGGGGGCTCGGGGTTGCGCGCGGCGGCCCGCTCCCGCGAACGCGCCCGCAGCGCGGCGATGTCGTCTGGCAGCACACCGCACGATAGATCAACACTGGAGACGGCCGCCCCTCGTGC
Organism: Asanoa sp. NPDC050611; assembly: GCF_040654855.1. Taxonomy (NCBI): domain Bacteria; kingdom Bacillati; phylum Actinomycetota; class Actinomycetes; order Micromonosporales; family Micromonosporaceae; genus Asanoa; species Asanoa sp. NPDC050611. Next base: position 77 of record NZ_JBFAIU010000269.1, on the reverse strand, counting down.
CGGCCGGCCCCGGTCAACGCCCGCATCTCCCGGGTCAGCGTCGACTCGCCGGCCACCGGCTCGCCGAGCGGCGGCTC
>NZ_JBFAIU010000268.1:0-10701 GCF_040654855.1 Asanoa sp. NPDC050611 | reverse complement strand
CGACGGGAACGAGCCCATCGGCATGCTCACGTTCAGCTGCGCCGCGCTGCGCGCCGTGCTGGGCGACGACGGCATCCGGCGCGAGTGCGAGCGCCCTAACAGCCCGCGGGGCCGGGCGGGGCGATGTTCGCGGAGGGCGCACAGCTATCGTCGGAGCGATGGACAGCTGGGACGAGGTCGACCGCGCGCTGGCCGCCGCGCCGGGCACCGCATCCGCCTGGGTCGGGCCGGTGGGCGGGCCTGCGGCGTACGCACGGCTGGCCGACGCGACGCACTACGCGGCGAGCACGATGAAGGTGGGCGTGCTGGTCGCCCTGCACCGGGCCGGGCTGGACCTCGACGCCCCGGTGACCGTCCACAACAGACACCAGTCGGCGCTGCCCGGTGCCGAGCCGTTCGCCAACGACCCGGCGGAGGACAGCGACACGGCGACGTGGGCACTGCTCGGCGACACCAGCACGCTGCGCGACCTGGCCCGCCAGATGATCGTCCGCTCCGGCAACCTGGCCACGAACCTGTGCCTGGGCGCGGTCGGCGTGCCCGCGGTGCAGGAAGTGTGGCGCCTCGCCGGAGCCACGCACAGTGTCACCGCGCGGGGCATCGAGGACGGCGCGGCCCGGCTGGCCGGGATCGACAACCTCGTCACCGCCGCTGACCTCGCGGCGCTGTTCGGTGCCGTGGTGGCCGGCGACATCGTGCCGCCGCCGGCGCGGCGCGCGGTGCTCGACCTGCTGGAGGCAAACGAGCACCGCGACGACCTGGTCGCCGGCCTCCCGCCGGGCACCCGGGTGGCGCAAAAGAACGGCTGGATCACCGGGGTACGCCACGGCGCGGGCGTCGTGTTCCCGGCCGACGCGCCGCCGTACACCGTGGTGGTCTGCACCTCGACCGCCCTGGCCGACGACGCGGCGTGCGCCCTGGTCGCGGGCGTCTCCGCCGCGGCCTGGAAGGCCCGGCACACCCTCTAGTCGAGCAGCCGCTCCCGCAGCGTGGCGCGCAACGCGTCGCGGCCAAGGTCAGGCGTCGGTCAGGACTTCCGTCGCGGTGGCGGTCAGCACGGACCAGAGGTCGTCCACGTGCGATTCGGTCGTCTGGGGTGAGCCGACCGCGACCCGCAGGACGTAGGCGCCGTTGACCTTGGTGTGGGTCAGGTAGAAGCGGCCCGTGGCGTTGACCCGCGCCAGGAGCTCCTCGGAGGCCGCGTCACCCGCCCGGAGGCGGAAGCAGACCAGCGAAAACGGGTGCGGGGCGACGATCTCGAAACGGTCGTCCTCCGCGACGTGGGCGGCGAAGCGCTGCGCCAGGCCGACCCCTGAGCGGATGTGCTCCTGCAGTCCCGCGGCGCCGTACCAACGGAGCACGAACCACAGCTTGAGCGCGCGGAAGCGGCGGCCGAGGGGCACGCCCCAGTCCCGGTAGTCGATCACCGCGCCCGACTCCGTGGCCACGTTGCGCAGGTACTCGGGCATCACTGTCAGGGCGCTGACCAGGGCCTCGCGGTCGGCTACCCAGAAGGCGTCGCAGTCGAAGCCCGTCAGCAGCCACTTGTGCGGGTCGAAGCAGTACGAGTCCGCGTACTCCAGACCCGCATGGGTCCAGCGCAGCTCCGGGCACACCGCGGCCGCGCCCGCGTAGGCCGCGTCCACGTGCAGCCACACCCCGTGCTCCGCGCAGATGCGGCCGATCTCCGGCAGCGGGTCGACCGCCGTCGTCGACGTCGTGCCGATCGTGGCCACCACGACCGCCGGGCGGAAGCCGGCCGCGACATCGGCGGCCAGCGCCGCCCGCAACGCTGCCGGGTCCATCGCGAGCGTCGACGGTGAGACCTCGATCTGGCGGACTCCGGCGTCGCCGATGCCGGCGATGCGGGCCGCCTTTTCGATCGACGAGTGCCCCTGGGTCGACGTGTAGACCGTGTAGCGCTCACCCCCGATCCCGTCCGTGCGCCACGTGCCGCCGCCCGCCCGGTGCAGCCCGGCCAGCGTCGCCACCAGGGCCGCCGACGACGCCGAGTCCTGGATCACGCCGCCGCCGGTCGACGTCGACCGGAAGCGGGCCGGCAGGTCGAGCAGCGAGGCCAGCCAGTCGAGCATGACCGTCTCGACCTCGGTCGCCGCCGGGCCCGTGGCCCAGAGCATCCCCTGGACGCCCAGGCCCGCCCCGACGAGGTCGCCGAGCACGCTCGGCCCGGACGTGTTCGCCGGGAAGTACGCGAAGAAGCCCGGGTGCTGCCAGTGCGTCATCCCGGGCAGCACGACCGAGTCGAGGTCGGCCCGCAGCCCGGCGAAACCGTCGCCGTCCGACGGCGGCGAGTCAGGCAGCCGGGCCGCGACCGCGCCAGGCGGGTCCGCCGGACGCACGGGGAGCGAGCCGACCGAGGACCAGTAGTCGGCAACCCAGTCGACCAGCTCGTGGCCGTGCCGGCGGAACTCGTCGGGTGTCATGTGACCTGCCATGCACCGAGTCGATCAAGCGTCACCCCCCGAACGCAACACGCTCCCGAAGAACGCCGCTATGTCGCCCGCCACCAGGTCGGGCTCCTCGACCGCGGCGAAGTGGCCGCCACGCGGGAAGACCGTCCGCCGGTGCACGTCGTAGAGCCGTAACGCCCACTCCGGCGGCGGCACGCCCTCCGGGACGAACTCGTTGGCGAACACCGCCGTCGCCGTCGGCACCCGCACCCGGTCGCCCGGCCCGATCTCGTCGCTGTGCCACCGGTTGTCCCAGTAGTCGCGCGTCGACGTCGTGATCGACCCCGTCGCCCAGTAGATCGTGAGCAGCGTGAGCAGGAAGTCCCGGCCGAACCGCGCGTCGACGTCACCGCCCGTGTCACCCCATGACCGCCACTTCTCGACGATCCACGCCGCCAGCCCGGCGGGGGAGTCGGTCAGCCCGTAGCCCAACGTCTGCGGCCGCGTGCTCTGGATCGCCGAGTAGCCCCGCTCCGTGCTGTCCCACTCCCGCGTGTGCCGGACATAGGCCTCCTCGGCCGCCGTCAGCGGCGAGGACACGTGCGGCGAGACCTCGGGCGTCGTCAGGTGGATGCCGAGCATCCGCTCCGGCGCGGTCAGCGCCATCCACGTCGCCACCCCGGCGCCGAAGTCGCCACCGTGCGCCCCGTAGCGCGGATAACCGAGCGCCGCCATCAACCCGTGCCACAACCCCGCCACGCGGCTGTAGGTGACCGGACCAGCGGGCCGCGGGGTGAACCCGTAGCCCGGCAGAGACGGCACCACCACGTCGAACGACGGCCCCGATGCGGGATCGGTCAGCCGGTCCACCAGCGGCAGCAGCTCGACGAACGCGCTCGGCCACCCGTGCGTCAGCAGCAGCGGCACCCCACCGCCGCCCACCGCCCGGACGTGGACGCAGTGGATCTCGACCCCGTCGACCTCAACGACGAACTGGGGGTACGAGTTGAGCCGGCGCTCGGCGAAACGCCAGTCGAACCCGTCGGCCCAGTAGGCCAGCAGACCGCGCAGGTAGTCGAGATCGGTGCCCTGCTCCCACGGCGCCCCGGGCGCGGGCGGCGGCCAGCGCGTGGACCGGATCCGGAAGCGCAGGTCGTCGAGCACCGTCTCGGGGACGTCGACGGAAAATGGACGAGTCATGGGCGGGACGCTACTTCTAGGGTGTGACAATGCCCGCCGTCCAGCTCACCCCGCTCGACGACGACCTCACCGAGCGCCTGCTCGCGGTGGCCGTCGCCGATGCCGACCCCACCGAGGTCATCCCGCCGGTCGAGGGCCCACCGGGCTGGACCGCGGGCCGGGCGGAGTTCTTCCGCGCCTTCCACCACGAGCGCCAGGCCGGCCTCGCCGGGCCGCTGCGCACCGTCATGTACGCGATCACCGCGGACTACCGCATCGTCGGCATGATCCGCCTCACCCTCGATGAAAGCGGACGAGAGGCCGAGACCGGCATGTGGCTGGCCCGCACCGCCCGCGGCCAGGGGCTGGGCGGCGCGGCCTTCGAGAGGCTCCTCGACGAGGCCCACCGCGCCGGCGCGCGTACCGTCAAGGCCGACACCACCCCCGGCAACCACGCCGCACTGGCGGTCCTCCGCCGCGCCGGCGCGCAGCTGAGGGCGGAGAACGACAAGGTCTACGCACGGTTGGAGCTCGACACGTGAAGGTCACCATCGTCACCGGCGGCTCGCGCGGCATCGGCGCGGCCACCTGCCGCCGCCTCGCTGCCGCCGGGCACGCGGTCGCGGTCGGCTACCGATCCGACGCCTCCGCGGCCGCACGGGTGGTCGAGGAGATCACCGCGAGCGGCGGTCAAGCGCTCGCGATCGCCGTCGAGACCGCCGACGCCGCCCAGGTGACCGCACTCTTCGAGACGGCCGAAGCGAAGCTCGGCACGGTGACCGGCCTCGTCAACAACGCCGGCGTCGGCAGCCGGATCGGCCGCTTCGTCGACCTCGACGAACAGGACCTCCGGCGCGTCGTCGAGGTCAACGTCGTCGGCGCCATCCTCTGCGCCCGCGAGGCGGCCCGCCGGATGACCGACGGCGGCGCGATCGTCAACGTCTCTTCCGCCGCCGCGACCCTGGGCAGCCCGCACGAGTACCCGCACTACGCCGCCAGCAAGGCCGCCCTGGACGCATTGACCCTGGGTCTGTCCAAAGAGCTGGGTCCGGAGAAGATCCGGGTCAACACGGTGCAACCCGGTGTCATCTACACCGACTTCCACGGCACGCAGAGCGGCGAGCCGGGTCGCGCCGACCGGGTCGGCCCGTCCGCCCCTCTGGGCCGTGCCGGCTACCCCGACGAGGTCGCCGCGGCCATCGCGTGGCTGCTCAGCGACGAGGCGTCCTATGTGACCGGCGCGACGATCCGAGTAGCCGGCGGGCGGTAGTTACTCAAACGTTACATGTAAATACGTCGCGCAAGACTTGTCTTTGCCTTGATCCACAAGGGTTAATCATCAGGCAGCGATCAATCCACCTGGGAGTTCGGTCTTCGGCGAGCCGAGCATCCGGGCCATCACCGCATGCGGAGGAGCGCCTTCGTGTCCGTCCATCGCCGAACCTTCAGACGAACGTTCAGACGAACCCTCATCAGCCTCGGCGCCAGCCTGGCGCTGATCGCCGGCGTTCTCGTCGCCGGCCCCGCCCCGGCCAGCGCCGCGGCAGCGCCCGGCGACCCGTACAACGTGCTGGTCTTCTCGAAGACCGCCGGTTTCCGGCACGACTCGATCCCAGCCGGCATCGCCGCGATCCAGCAGCTCGGCGCTGACCACGGCTTCTCGGTCACGGCCACCGAGGACGCCGCCGCGTTCAACGACGCCAACCTCGCCAACTTCGCGACCGTGGTCTGGCTCTCGACCACCGGTGACGTGCTCAACACCGACCAGCAGGCGGCGTTCGAGCGCTACATCAAGGCCGGCGGCGGCTACGTGGGTGTGCACGCGGCCTCCGACACCGAGTACGACTGGGCGTGGTACGGCCAGCTCGTCGGCGCCTACTTCTCGGCGCACCCGAGCAACCAGAACGCCACCATCAAGGTCGAGGACCCGGCGCACCCGTCCACCGCGGACCTGCCGGCGGAGTGGAACCGCTTCGACGAGTGGTACAACTTCCGCACAAACCCGCGCGGCACGGTGCACGTGCTGGCGAGCCTCGACGAGACCAGCTACTCGCCGGGCTCCGGCGCGATGGGCGCGGACCACCCGACGGCCTGGTGCCAGGACTTCGACGGCGGCCGCTCCTGGTACACGGGCAGTGGGCACACCCAGGAGTCGTACGCCGAGCCGAACTTCCTCAACCACCTGCTCGGCGGCATCGAGACCACCGCGGGCGTGGTCGACGCCGACTGCTCGGCCAGCAAGACGAGCAGCTTCGAGAAGGTGACGCTCGACAGCAACACCCAGAACCCGATGGAGCTCGACGTGGCGCCCGACGGTCGGGTGTTCTACGCCGAGCGCGACGGGCGGCTGCAGGTCATCTCGCCGAGCACCGGCCTGACCACGACCGCGGCCACGCTGGACGTGTTCACCGGCAACGAGGACGGCCTGATCGGCGTGCGCCTCGACCCGGACTTCGCCACCAACAACTGGATCTACCTCTACTACGCCCCGGACGGCGGCGCGCCGCGCAACTACCTGTCGCGGTTCACGGTCAGCGGCAACACCGTCGACCTCGCCACCGAGAAGGTGATCCTCCAGGTCGACACGCAGCGCAACACCTGCTGCCACGCGGGCGGCAGCATGGTCTTCGACAGCGCCGGCAACATCTACCTGGCCACGGGCGACAACACGAACCCGTTCGAGTCCAACTCGTTCAACCCGATCGACGAGCGCCCGGGCCGGCAGGACTTCGACGCCCAGCGGTCGAGCGGCAACACGAACGACCTGCGCGGCAAGATCCTGCGCGTGCACCCGGAGGACGACGGGACGTACACCATCCCGGCCGGCAACCTGTTCCCGGCCGGCACGGCGCAGACCCGTCCCGAGATCTTCGCGATGGGCTTCCGCAACCCGTTCCGGATCGGCATCGACCCGAAGACCGACACGCTCGTCGTCGGTGACTACGGGCCGGACGCCGGCGCCGCCGACCCCAACCGGGGCCCGGAGGGCACCGTCGAGTGGAACATCGTGGCGCAGCCCGGCTTCTACGGCTGGCCCTACTGCCACGGCAACAACTACGCGTACAACGACTTCACGTTCCCGAGTGGACCGAGCGGGCCGAAGTTCAACTGCGCGGCGATCGTCAACGACTCGCCGAACAACACCGGCCTGCGCAACCTGCCGCCGGCGATCGCACCCACCATCGACTACGACTACAGCGGCAACCCGCTGTTCCCAGAGATCGGTGGCGGCGGCGCGCCGATGGGCGGCCCGGTCTACCGGTACGACGCCAACAGCAAGTCGGACCGCAAGTGGCCCGCCTACTACGACGGCAAGGCCATCTTCGGTGAGTGGAACCAGAACAAGATGTACACGTTCCAGCTCACCGACGACGCGCACGGCCTGGTCGACATCAACCAGCTGCTCACCGGGATGACGTTCCTGCGCCCGATGGACTTCGAGTTCGGGACCGACGGCGCGCTGTACCTGATCGAGTGGGGCAGCGGCTTCGGCGGCAACAACGACAACTCCGGGATCTACCGGATCGACTACGTGGCAGGGGACCGGGCACCGATCGCGGTCGCGTCGGGCACCCCGACCAGCGGTCCGTCGCCGCTGACCGTCCAGTTCTCCAGCGCCGGCTCGCGTGACCCGGACGAGGAGGAGATCACCTTCGCCTGGACCTTCGGCGACGGCGGCACCTCGACCGAGCCCAACCCGAGCCACACGTACGCGGCGCCGGGCAACTACACGGCCCAGCTCACCGTGACCGACCCGGGCGGCCGCACCGCGGTGGCCAACGTGCCGATCACCGTGGGCAACACCGAGCCGACCGTGTCGATCACGTTCCCGCCGGACGGTGGCTTCTTCAACTGGGGCGACCAGGTCGAGTACACGGTGACTGTGACCGACCCCGAGGACGGCACGATCGACTGTGACCGGGTGAAGCTGCAGTACTACCTGGGTCACGACGAGCACGCCCACCCGCTGTAGAGCCAGCAGGGCTGCACGGGCAGCATCCAGACCTCGCTGGCCTCCGGCCACGGCGCGGACGCCAACGTGTTCGGCGTGTTCGAGGCGACCTACACCGATGACGGCGGTGCCGGCGGCGCCAACCCGCTGACCGGCCGCGACATCGAGCAGCTCCAGCCCAAGCGCAAGCAGGCGGAGTACTTCTCGGCGACCGGCCGCGCACCGGACGGCGTCGGCGGCGGCGACCCGGGCGTGCAGCGGGAGACCACCGGCGACACCCAGGGCGGCTTCCAGAACATCGGCTTCATCGAGGACGGTGACTACTGGACGTTCGACCCGGCCAACCTGACCGGCATCACGAGCCTGCGGTTCCGGACCGCCTCGGCGACCACCGGCGGCCGCATCGAGGTCCGCTCGGGTGCGGTCGACGGCGCCGTCCTCGGCACCGTCGACGTGCCGGGCACGGGCGCGTGGCAGTCCTATGTGGACGTGACATTGCCGCTCGACAACCCACCGATCACCAGCGGGCCGCTGTTCTTCATCGCCCGCAACCCGGCCGGCAACACCGGCCAGGGCTCGGTGTTCAACGTCAACTGGGTCGACTTCCTCGGCCGCGGCGTCACGGACAACGCGCCGCCGGTGGTCACCGCGTCCGGCAACCCGACGTCCGGCACCACGCCGCTGGTCGTCGAGTTCAGCGGCACGGCGACCGACGAGGAGGGCGACAACCCGCTCACGTACGCCTGGGACTTCGGTGACGGCACCACGGCCAGCACGGCCAACGCGTCGCACACCTACACCACGCCCGGCACGTTCACGGCGACCCTGACCGTGACCGACTCCCGCGGCGCGGCGGCGTACGCCACGGTTCCGATCCGGGTCGAGGCACCGAACACGTCCTGCTTCGGGGCGAACTCGGACAACTTCGACGGCACCGCGCTCGACCGTGACCGGTGGAGCACGATCGTCCGGGAGAACCAGACGTACTCGGTGGCCGGTGGCGCCCTGCGCCTGCCGACCCAGGCGGCGGACCTCTACGGGGCCCGCACCGACGCCGGCAACATCGTGCTGCAGCCGACCCCGGCCGGCCCGTGGCAGGCGACCACCAAGGTCACCGTGCCGCTCACGGGCAACTACCAGCAGGCCGGCCTGATCGTGTACGGCGACGACGCGAACTGGGCCAAGCTGGACTTCCTGTACGCCGACTACAAACGGGTGGAGTTCATCCGGCAGACCGCCGGCACGCCGCGCAACGAGGCGGCCGACAGCACGCCGGTCACCGCACCCGGCGACACGGTGTTCCTGCGCCTGATCTCCGACGGCACGAACCTGACCGCCGCGTTCTCCTCCGACGGCGTGACGTTCACGCCGGCGGGCCGGAGCGCCGCGCTGGCCGGGATCACCAACCCGAAGATCGGTCTGTTCGCGCTCAACGGCGGCAGTGCCGCGCCGGTGGTCAACGCGGAGTTCGACTGGTTCCAGATCTCGCCGGACGAGGCGGGTGAGGCCGTCGAGCCGAGTGACGAGTTCACCGGCACGGCGCTCGACAAGTGCCGCTGGGACGCGGTGGTCCGCGAGGACAACACCGCCTACCAGGTCGCCGATGGCCAGCTGACCATCGACGTCCCGAACGGCGACATCTACACGGGCAACAACACCGGACCGACCAACTTCATCCTGCAGAACGCGCCCGCGGGCGACTGGACGCTGGAGACGAAGGTGGACGGCAGCCAGCTCAACGAGCAGTACCAGCAGGGCGGGCTGATGGTGTACGCCGACGACGACAACTACATCAAGTTCGACTTCATCGCCGACAACACGGCCGGTCAGCCGGTCGCGCGGCGGATCGAGTTCCGCAGCGAGATCGCCGGCGCGGTGCAGAACCCGCAGCCGCAGGTCACGAACCTGACCAGCGCGGTGTGGTACCTGCGCCTGGCCAAGGCGGGCGACACCTACACGGCGTCGTACTCCGCCGACGGCACCACCTGGACCACGTTCCCGGAGACGCTGACCAACGCCGCGGTCGCCGCCACGGCCAAGGTCGGCCTGTTCAGCCTCGGCGCGGCACAGCAGGCGTCGAAGCCGATCTCCTTCGACTACTTCCGCCTCACCACGGGTGGGCAGGAGCCGGAGGACACCACCGCGCCGGTGACGACGGCGACGGTGGCGGGCAGCGCGACCGCGGGCTGGTACACCGGCCCGGCGACGGTCACGCTGGCCGCGGCGGACGAGGACGGTGGCAGCGGGGTGGCCAGCACCGAGTACCAGCTCGACGGTGCGACCACCTGGACCGCCTACACGACACCGGTCCAGGTCACGGGTGACGGGTCGCACGAGGTGCGGTTCCGCTCCACGGACGAGGCCGGCAACGTGGAGGCCACCAAGTCGGTGGCGGTGAAGATCGACACGACCGCGCCGGTGACGGCGGCGACCTTCGCGCCGGCCACCGACGACGGCTGGCACAACGGCGCCGTCCCGGTCACCCTGACCGCGACCGACGCCGGGTCCGGGGTGTCCAAGGTGGAGTACTCGCTCGACGGCGGCGCCTGGACCCCGTACACGGTCCCGGTCGACGTCACCGGCAACGGCGAGCACGAGCTGCTCTACCGCGCCAGCGACACCGCCGGCAACGTGGAGACGCTCAAGTCGGCGATCATCAAGATCGACGGCACGAAGCCGACGGTGATCATCGGCGGCCTCGCCGACGGCCAGCTCTACGGCGACAGCCAGGACGTCCGCGTGACGTACCAGGCGGTCGACCCGACGTCTGGTCTGAAGAGCGTGGTCGGCACCCTCGACGGCGCGGCGTACCCGGCCAACAAGCTGCAGGCCATGTTCGAGCTGCCGCTCGGCCTGCACACGCTGACCGTGACCGCGACCGACAAGGCCGGCAACGTCACCACCACGGACGTCCGGTTCTACGTCACCACGTCGTTCCGCGACATGCAGTTCCTGCTCGACCGCTTCAAGGCGACCGGTTGGCTGACGCAGAACGCGCACAAGCAGCTCGGGGCGAAGCTCCAGGCCGCGCGTGACGCCGAGGCGAAGGGCAACGACACCAAGGCCTACAAGCCGTACTGCCAGGACTGTGGCAAGGACACCACGACCGTCACCGCGTACGACGACGCGACCACCGCTTTGACCTACACCTGCACGTGC
>NZ_JBFAIU010000267.1:0-10716 GCF_040654855.1 Asanoa sp. NPDC050611 | reverse complement strand
GGTGGGGAAGCCGGTCGCCGCACCTGTCGAGGTGCGGGGGTCAGTCCCAGAGACTCAGGGCGACCGCGAGCGTGATCACGGGAAGCAGCAGCCACGGTTCGGACAGCACCATGACGGCGGTCAGGGCGACCGCGACCCAGGCCAGGGTTTTGGCGACCCGGCGCCGGGTCCGGCGCTTCCTGGTCTTGGCGGGTACGTCGGCAGGCGGCTGTGCCTCGACGTTGGCATCGGAGAGAACGGACATGGTGCTCCTTCAGCTGTTGTGGTTGACGGCGGCTTTGCGCAGCAGTTCGAGCCAGGCGGTGAGGGAGGCGTCCAGGGCCTGGCGCAGGTTGTCGGCGTCGGCGCGGACCGGTTCGCCGTCCCAGGACTCGGCGGTGGTCACGATGGTGGCGTCGCCGTCGGCGGTGAAGGTCCACTCGTGGATCCCGTTGATGCCGTGTGCCGGGCCGCCCCAGAGGATGCGGTGCGGCGCGTCGATCGCGTAGACGGTGGAGGCGATCTCCAGGCCGGCGGTGCTCCAGTGGAAGGTGACACCGGGCCGCAGCGGCTCGTCGGCGTAGGCGGTGTCGATGTCGTTCTGCCAGCTGGTCCAGCGGTTGACGTCGGTGTGCAGGGCCCACACCCGCTCGAGCGGCGCGTCGATGCGGACCTGGTGACGAGCGACGACGGCCGCGTTCTCGTCGATGCCGGTGATGGTCATGTCATTTCTCCCTCGGGTCTCAGGCGGGCAGGTCGGAGTCGGGAATCCACGAGCCGTGGATGCCCGCGGGAACACGGCGGGGCAGTTCGATCGCGGCGACCGTGTTGAGGTCGGAGGCGTCGAGGATGAGCAGCTCGGAGGAGTTGGAGTCGAGGTCGCTGACGACGGACATCAGGTAACCGTTATCGTCGGCGGTGCCGCCCTCGCCGGGCACGAAGTAGGCCTCCCCGGGCAGGCGGTCGCGGCCCAACTCGGCGACCTTGCGGGTGCCGGTGTCGTGGTCGTACTTGACGACCGCCCAGTCGCTGCGGCCGCTGCCGGGGAAGGCGAGGGCGTAGGAGTGCCGGTTGGGCAGGCCGACGCGCCGGTTGTCGATCGTGGGGAACTCGGTGACCAGGTCGTCGGTCATCTCCTCGGTGACCTTGCCGGTGGCCGGGTCGAGGATCCACCGGTAGGCGGTCATGCCGGTGCCGGGCACCGTGGCGTGACCGGGAGCGCCGACCCACCACTTCCAGGTGGACTCCCACGACGTGCGGTCGTAGCGGGGACCGTCGAGGATGATCCGGCCCAGTTCGTCGATGTACGCGTTGGTGGAGTGCAGCAGCGCGCTGGGCTCGACGTCGAACCACCGCACGACCGCCGGCCCCGTACGCGGCAGGACCCCGATCCGGGGCGGGTAGTCGTCGTTCCACCGGTACGGGATGCCTGACCGCTCGGCCGGGTTGAAGGTGACCGGCAGATCGAAGAAGAGGACATGGTCGGCGGTGATGGCGAAGTCGTGCATCAGCGCCGGCCCGGCACCTTCGATGACCTCGCTGCGGGTGATGTGCCCCGAGGGCGAGGCGGTGTAGTAGATCAGGTGCGGAGGGAACGGCGAGTAGCTCAGGAAGTGCAGCTCGCCGGTGACCGGGTCCTCCTTGGTGTGTGCGGTCATCGGCGTCGTGAGCTCGCCGTGGAAGTCGAAGGTCCCGACCGTGTCCAGCTCGGGGGTGACCTGCCAGGGCAGGTTCACCTCCTGGAGAGCCAGCAGGCGGCCGCCGAACTCGATGAGGTGGGTGGCGGCGGCGCTGGCGGCCAGGTCCATCGATCCGTCCGGCCGGAACAGCTCGGCGCCCTCGTCCAGGGCGGTGGTGTGCACCCACCGGTTGCGGTACCACTCGGCCTTGCCGTTGCGCAGCCGGACGCCGTGCAGCATGCCGCTGCCACGGAACCAGTGCGTCGGGACGACCCCGGGCTTCGGATTGTGGCCGTTGCGGATGTAGCGGCCGTCCAGCTCCGGGGGGATGGTGCCCCGGACGGTCAGCCCGACGGCGGAGATCTCGTCGGTGACCGGCGTGTAGTGCCCGCTGAGGTAGGGCTTGGCGAGCTCAGGCATGGGTTTCCTTTCCTGGTGGTGCGAAGGGTGGGAGTGCGCCACGGCGACGGTGCCGTGCGTCAGGAACGAAGCCAGATCAGTGACAACACGGCGGATGCCGCCGCGATCAGTGCCGCGCCGGTGAAGGCGGCGCCGTAGTCGCCACCGGCGACGACGGCCGTCAGCACGGCCAGGCCGACCGCGCCGCCGACTTGGCGGGTCGCGTTGACCAGGCCGCCGGCGAGGCCGCTGTCGCCGGCCGGCACGCCTGCCGCCGACAGGCTGGTCAGCTCGACGAAAGCCACACCGAGGCCCGCTCCGGCCAGCAGCGACGGGCCGAGCAGGTCGGCGAGGAAAGTGCCGTCATGTGGTGCCCGGGACAGCCAGGCCAAGCCCGCCGTCAGGGCGACGAGGCCGCCGCCGAGCACGGTGCGTCGGGGGAGCAGCCGATCGAGCCGCGGGGTCGCCCACGACAGAGCGGTGATGCTCAGCGCCAGTGGCAGCTGCGTCACGCCGGCCACGGCAGGGCTGTAACCGAGCGTCCGCTGCTGATATAGCGGCAGGAAGAAGAACAGACCGATCCATACGGCGTCGAGCAGGCTCATCAGGGCATTCGCGGGACCAACCCGCCCTACCGTGAAGATCCGCCTCGGCACGAGCGGGTCGACGACCCGCTGCTGCCGGATCATGAACACCGTGAGCAGGAGCGCACCGGCCACCAGAGAGCCCCGGGCGGTGACGTCGTGCCAGTCGGACAGCCCGTAGATGACGGCGATGAGGCCGGCGGTGACGCTGAGCGCGCTCAGGGCATCGACGGTGCCGCCACGCGGCTGGTCCGGTTCGACCCAGTACCAGGCGGCGACCAGCAGCGTAAGCGCGACGGGCACCGTCACGAAGAAGACCGCGCGCCAGCCGAGGATGCCGCTGAGCAGGCCACCGAGAATCACGCCGGCGGCACCGCCGGCTCCCGACACGGCGCCCCAGACACCCATCGCTGTCCCGCGCGCCGCTCCGGCCGGAAACAGTCGCAGGACCAGCGCCAGCGCGGTCGGCGCCAGCAGAGCCGCGCCGATGCCCTGCCCGGCGCGCGCGCCGATCAGCATCACCGCGTTGCCGGCCAAACCGGCGGCGAGGGTGGAACCGGTGAAAAGCGCCAGCCCGGCCAGGAACACCCGGCGCAGCCCGTGCACGTCACCGAGGCGGCCACCCAGCAGCAGCAGCGCGCCGAACAGTAGGACGTAGGCGTTGACGACCCACGACAGCGCCGCGGCGGAAAGGTCCAGCCCAGCGCGAACCTGGGGCAGTGCCACATTGACGATCGACGTGGTGAGAACGACGAGGAACTGCGCGGTCGCCAGGACAGCGAGGGTCCGGTTCGGTGCTGCGGTCCTGGTCGCGGCATGGACAAGGCTCGTCGTCACGGCGGGCGCTCCTTCGGCGGCCGACCGGTGCGGCCGCTCTGGACACGCTCCCAGGCAGAGGTGGCCCTCCACCTCGGCGACCATTGCCTAGATCGGCACCCCTGATGCGTCTAGGCGATCGCCGTCAACGCTTGAGGGATCCTTCAGGCCTCGGCGGGTGAGGTGTTCAGCGCGCCGCGGAGTTGCCGCCGCGAGGTGATCTCCAGTTTGCGGAACACCCCACGAAGATGGGCATCGATGGTACGTGGGCTGAGGAACAGCCGGTCAGCGACTTCACGCGTCGTCGCCCCGGTGGCTGCCAACCGCGCAATGGTGAGTTCCTGAGGGGTCAGCGCATCGACGGCGGACCGCGCCGGCGTTCGGGCCCGCTCACCGGTGGCCGCCAGCTCCAGGCGCGCACGCTGGGCGAACCCGTCCGCTCCCACCTCGATGAAGTGCTCGTATGCCGTACGCAGCGCCTCGCGGGCGGCGGCGCGTCGCCCCTCCCGGCGTAGCCAGACACCGTGGTTCAGGTGAGCCCGGGCCAGCCCGATTCTCGTGCCACTGGCGGCGAGCCGGTCCACGGCCTCCCGGTACAGCCCTTCCGGCTCCGTGGACAGCAGGGCTCCCATCAGGGCGCGCACGCCAAGGGCCCAATCCGTCCCGGCCGCTTCGGTGTGCTCAGACAGACGTTCGTACCCCTGCCTCGCAATGGCGTGTTCGCCGCTCCGGACGGCCGCTTCGACCAACTCCGGAAGGGCGAGCGCCGTCATGGCCAGGTCGCCGTCACGCAGGGCCAGACGTGCGGCATCCAGGGCTGTCCGGTGCTCGGCGATCCCGTTCGCCAGCACGGCGCGGGAATATTGAGCGATCGACGTGAGCAGGCCCTTGTCCCGCTGCCCGGCCTCAGCCGCCACCTGGGTGATCAGAGCCTCCGCCTCGGCCCGCCGCCCGCGCAGGGCTGCCACCTGCAGGTGTGCGTACCAGTGCACCGGCACCCCGGTGATCGAGGCGATGTCATCGGCCTCGCTGAGCGAACTGACCGCCGCGGGCAGGTCGCCGCGCAGCGCCGAGCCCATCGCCAACATCCACAAGCTGACGGGCAGGATCACCAGCGAGCCGTCAGCACGGGCGGTGGTCTCCGCGTGCCGGGCGAGCCGCTGCTCCAAGTCGAAGTCCCACAGCTCCACCGCCAGCAGGGCGGCCAGCGACAGGCGCCGGGCCCAGAGCGGGTCGGTGACGTCCGCGAGGATCCGCTTGAGTGTGGGGACGGTGCGCAGGTCGCCGTCGAGATAGCTGACGAGCGAGTCGAGCAGCTGGTCGGCACGCGACGGCGCGGCCGGCGCCGGGGGTGCCTGACGCGCCGCGGCCAGGGCCCGTTGCGTGCCGGGCGCCGTCCGGCTGACCACCATCCCGGCCTGCAGAGCGTCCAGCAGATGAAGCCGAGCCCGCGCCGGATCGCGTTCGGCCGCGTGCAGAAGGTGATCCACCGCCTCGGCGGCACCGCGCTGGAAGAAGGCGGCCTGGGCGCGAAGAAGACTGGCCTGCACGCTCAGCGGCTCCGGCAACGCGTCGGCGTCAGCTGATTCGATCAGGCCCGATGCCGCCTCGAAAGCGCCCGCGTCGAGTTTCGCGCGCGCGGCTTGAAGCATCCGACCAGCCCGATGCGCGGAGTCGGGCGTGAGCATCGCCGCCTGTTCCAGAAATGCCGCTTCGGCAGCGGCCCCACCGCGCTGCCGCGCCCGTTCGGCAGAGCGCAAGAGACCCGCGGCGACGTGCTCGTCCGGCCGGGCGGCAGCCTGCGCGAGATGCCAGGCCCGCCGGTCAGGCTCGGCGAGGGAGTCGGTTGCCTCAGCCAGCGCACCGTGCGCGCGGCGCCGTTCCGGCGGCGTCGCCGACCGGTACACCGCCGAGCGCACCAGCGGATGCCGGAATCGCACGTGTGCGCCGAGCTCGATCAGGCCGTCCGCCTCCGCCTGCTCGGCCGCATCCGGCGCAACCCCGAGATGATCGGCCGCACGCCACAACAGGTTGACGTCGCCGAGCGGCTCGGCGGCGGCCAGCAACAGCAACGTCCGAGCGGAAGCGGAGAGCCGGCCGAGCCTTTCGCGATAGAGGTGCTCGATCCGGTTCGCCGGTGACGTGGGCGTGGGCAGGCCGAAGCCGCCGGCGAGCCCGCTGGGACCGAGCCTGGTGGGCAACTCCAACAAGGCCAGCGGATTGCCGCGCGCCTCACGCAGAATGCGTTCGCGTACCCGCTCGTCAAGCGGCACCGGCAGGGTCGAGGTGAGCAACTGCCGCGCGGATTGGTCGTCGAGTCCAGTGAGGACCAGCTGCCGAAGCCCTTTGACCTCAGGGACAGCCTGTGGGTCGCGCACGGCGAAGACAATGCCGACGGGGTCCGAGCCGATGCGTCGAGCCGCGAACGCCAGAGCCTGCGCCGAAGCACGGTCGAGCCACTGAGCGTCATCCACCACACAGATGACCGGTTCGTCGCCGGCGACCGTGGAAAGCAACTCCAGGAAGGCAGCGGCCGCGGCGAACTTGTCGGCCTGGCCTCCTTCGGCCTGCCAGCCGAAAGCGGCCTCCAGGGCAGCCCGGTGCCGGACCGTAAGCTCGCCGATCCGATCCTGCACGGGGCGGGACAACTGTTCGAGTGCGGCGAACGCGAACTCCATCTCGAATTCGACACCGTTGACCCACAACGTCCGAAGGTTCGGCACATGGTCGAGTGACCGCCGCAGCAGTGCGCTCTTCCCGATCCCCGCCTCACCGCTGACGACGAGCGCGTCGCCTCGCCCCGATCTGACGGCCTCGACCAGCTGGTTCAACAACTCGTGGCCGACCGGCGGCAGGTACGAGGTCGCCGGCGTGGAACTCATAGGCCGATTATCGCAGGATCGATCGGCCCGTTGGTGCAGGTCAGCGCCTTGCGCAGCGGCCATGCGGGCCGCCACGTCGGAGCCTCTACGCCCCCGGGGGCCGGTTGTCACCCGCTAGGCCCCGGCCCGCCCTATGATGTGCGCGCGCCGCTCACCCACACCTATGCCCCCGGAGAATCTCTTGGACAAGACGGCCGCGGCAGACGATCCCGGTGAGCCTGTCGCCGACATCACGACGTGTTATCGCCACCCTCGCCGGGAGACGTACGTACGGTGCGCCCGCTGCGACCGCCCCGTCTGCCCGGACTGCATGAAGGAAGCCGCCGTTGGTTTCCACTGTCCTGAGTGCCTCCGGGAGGGCAGCCGTACGGTGCGGCAGGCCCGTACGGTCTTTGGCGGCCGGGTCGTCACGAACACCTTCGCCACGTACGCTCTGATCGCGCTCAACGTGGTGGCCTATCTGGTCGAGCTCGTCTACCCGTCGGTCGTCGATCGGTTCGACAGCCTCGGCATCGCTCTGCTCGGGCCGGACGGGCAGTACTACGTCGCCGACGGCGGCGCGTACCCGGGCTTTGAGCCGGTGGGTATCGCGTACGGCGAGTGGGATCGCCTGATCACGTCGGCCTTCCTGCACCTCCAGCCGACCGATGGCGGCTTCGGGATCCTCCACATCCTGCTCAACATGTACTGGCTCTGGGTGCTTGGCCGGATTCTCGAAGAACGGTTGGGGCACGCGCGTCTCGTCGCGGTGTACCTGGTGTCGGCGCTCGGTGGATCGGTATTGGGTTTCCTCATCTCGCCGGATCAGGGCGCGGTCGGCGCTTCAGGGGCCATCTTCGGCTTGGCGGCCTGCTACTTCGTCATCACCCGGCGGCTGCACGAGCATCCGATCGACCGGAACCGGCTCATCGTGATGTTCGTGCTGTGGCTGGTGCTCTCCGCCGGCTTCACGTCCTGGGAGGGCCACCTCGGCGGGCTGCTGGCGGGCGGTGCGGTCGCCGTGGGTCTCGCCTACGCGCCGCAGCACCGGCGGGTGGCCGCGCACGTGGCCACGACCACCGCCATGACCGTGTTGCTGCTCGGTCTGGTCGTGTTGAAGTCACTGCAGTTGACCGGGTCAATCTGAGCGGACAGAGCTGAAACGAACACCCGGACCGAACCGTCACCACTCCGCGAAGGAGCCGTCGGTGTGGTGGTCGATCGGGGCCCGCCAGTCGTGGCCGACGCGGTCGGCCGCTCGGACGGCGTCCTCGTCGACCTCGATGCCGAGACCCGGATCCGTCAGCACACGAAGGTGCCCCTCGGACATCGCGAACACCGACGGATCCCGGACGAACGGAATGTCGGCCGGCGCGTGGACCCCGAGCGACTGCTCCTGGACCAGGAAGTTGGGAATGGTCGCGTCGAGCTGCAGGCACGCGGCCAGCGCGATCGGCCCGAGCGGGCAGTGCGGCGCCACCACCGCGTCGTACATCTCGGCTACCGCGGCGATGCGGCGAACCTCGGAGATTCCGCCCGCGTGCGACGGGTCCGGCTGGACCACCGCGACGCCGGCATCCAGCACTGCCCGGAACGCCCGGCGGTCGTAGAGACGTTCGCCCAGGGCCAGCGGGACCGGGCCGGCCAGGGCCGCCACCTGGTCCGCGTACTCCGGTCGCACCGGCTCCTCGACGAACAACGGAAAGTGCGGCTCGAGCAGTGGCAACAGCCGCCGGCTGAACGGCAGCGACGCCCGGCCGTGCAGGTCGAGCGCGACGTCGATCGACGGGCCGACCGCCGCGCGCACCGCGGCCACACGGGCCACCAGCTCGTGGGGCGCCGGCAGGTACGACAGCGAGCCCGGCGGACCGATCTTCACCGCGGTGTAGCCCAGCGCCACCAGGCGGGTCGCGTCGGCGGCGAGCGCCGCGGGGGTCGGGCCGTGTGCCGCGGCGTAGACCCGGACCCGGGACCGCACCGCGCCGCCGAGCAGCGCGTGCACCGGCGCACCGAGGGCCTGCCCGGTGATGTCCCACAACGCCTGGTCGACGCCGGCGACCGCGCTCGACAGCACCGGTCCCCCGCGGTAGAAGGTGCCGCGGGTCATCGTCTGCCACAAGTCCTCGATGCGGCGCGGGTCGGCGCCCAGGAGCAGCGACGCCATCTCGTCGATCGCGGCCCGGACCGTGCGGGCCCGGCCCTCGACGATCGGCTCGCCCCAGCCGACGATGCCGGTGTCCGTGCCGATCCGCAGGAACAGCAGCCGCGGCGGCACAAGGAAGGTCTCCACCGAGATGATCCGCACGGTCAGCTCCGGTGGAGCAGGCCCCACCGCGGACGGGCGCGCGGGTCCTGGTCCGGTGGGGTGTCGTCGGGCAGGGTGGCGGCATAGGCGGCGGCGTCGTCGACTGGCGCGTAGCCGAGGGCCGCCCGGGTGCCGTCGAGGCCGAACACGGTGGGCGTGTTGGCCGACGTGCCGGAGAAGACGCCGTAACCCACCTCGGCGGTCAGCGCCGCCCGGACCAGCCGCGTCAGGTCGCCGTGGCTCAGCCAGCCCGGCAGCCAGCTGAGCGCCGGCGGGGTCGCCGCCACCCCGCCCAACCGCAGGCACACCACCCGCATGTCCCATTGCTGGGCGTACGCGCGCCCCAACGCCTCGACGAACGCCTTCGTCGCACCGTAGACGCAGCAGGGGAAGGGCAAGGCCCCGTCCGGGACGGGATCGTCGCCCTGGTCGCGATAGCCACCCACCGCGTGCAGCGAGCTGGCCAGCACCACCCGGCGTACGCCGGCCGCCGCGCACGCGTCCAGCACGGTCACCGGCAGGTCGGCGTTGGGCCCGCGCAGCTGCTCCCAGCCGTGCCCGGGGTCGGGGTCGGCGGCCAGGTGCACGACCGCGTCGACGCCCTCGCACAAGGAGCGGGCGAACCCGGGCGCGGCCAGGTCGCCGACCAGGATGTCGGAGCCGGGCGTCCGGTCGGTCAGGCGCAGGTCGAGGTCGGCGAGGCCGGACCGCAACGCCCGCCCGACCCCGCCGGCGGCGCCGGTGATCAGAACCTTCATGGCAGCGTGAACGTCCATTCGTTGACCCACCGGAGCGGCGCGATGCCGCCGTCGGCGTCGAACTCCAGCAGTCCCCAGTACTGCTGATCATGCCCCTTGACCCCGTCGTTGCGGGACCCCCACCGGTCGCCGGTCCAGAGATGAACCGGCCCGTCGACGGTGGGGATGCGGGCGACGTGCGCCTGCTGGGCGTTGATGACCGGTTCCGGCCCGCACGGGTGCGACGCCGGCCGGCGGTTGACGTTGCCCCGCAGAGTCCAGGGGCCGAGCGGCGCCGGGGCGGTGTAGACCTTGACCCCTGAGCCGTTGGGGCAGAAGCAGCAGGTGCTGTCGAACAGCGCGTAGTAGACGTCGCCCCGCCTGAAGAGGGCGGGCGCTTCGTCGCCGCGCGACAGGATGCCAGACGACTCCATTGTGGATGACAACAGGTTAGGTGCGAGCCGCTCGATCGACACGCCGTGCTGCTCCGCGATCGAGGTGTAGATGAGGTAGCCGGCGCCGTCGTCGTCGACGAACAGGTTCAGGTCGCCAGGCTGGGCGTGGGCGATCGGCGCCGCCGGCGTCACAATCTCGAACGGGCCGGCCGGGCTGGGAGAGACCGCCACACCGTAGCTGCTCTCCCAGAACCGTTCCATCCAGTTGAACCAGAGCACGTAGTCACCGGTCAACGGCCGGCGCACCACGTACGGTCTGTAGAACATCCCCCGTGGACGGTCGGGCAGGATCGAGCCGTGCGGTGTCCACGTGGACAGGTCGGGCGAGCTGTAGACGACGAACTCGTTGTCGGGCGTGAACCCGTCGTGGTCGCCGTAGGCGGTGCCGTACCACCAGAAGCGGCCTTCGAAGTACTCCAACGAGCCGTCGTGCGCGTCGACCACCCGACCACGCACGTCCGTGCGGATGCGGCGGTTGTCGATCCTTACCGTCGTCACAGGTGCTCCAGAGACCTCAGGTGTAGATGCGGACGTAGTCGACGTACATGTCGACCTGGTTGTTGTAGCGCGACAGGTCCACGGGCCAGCCGCCGCCGAGCGCGAGCGTCAGGAAGAAGTACATCGGTGTCTTGGCCTGTGCGATGGTCGGCTGGCGCCAGACCTCGACGTCGTCGATGTAGTAGATCGTGTCGGTCGGGGTGACGTTGACGCCCCAGCGGTGCCAGGTGTTGGCGGCGTCGCCGAACGGCAGGTTCTGCAGGCAGCTGTTGGTGTGCAGCTCCGGCGTCGTCGCCCAGGAGTGCTGGGCGAGCATCAGGATCCGGGCCGGCAGGCCGCGCGAACCCACGAACCGGCACACGTCGTCGCCGGACACCGAAGGCAGGTCGCGGTCGAGCACCAC
>NZ_JBFAIU010000266.1:0-10824 GCF_040654855.1 Asanoa sp. NPDC050611 | reverse complement strand
GCCCGTGCGCCATCGCCCCCGGGCCCGCCGCGGCGGGGCCGCCTCCACCCCGTCGGCCACCGCTTCCAGCAGCCGGCGGGTCTCGTCGGCCGTGGCCCGCCGGGCCGGCTCGCGTTCCAGGAGCCGGAGGATGGCCGGTGCGAGCGTCCCGGCCCGGCGCATCGGGTCGGGTGGCAGGACGGCCAGCGCGGTCAGCGTAGCGACCACTGTGGAGCGGTGGAACGGGCCGGTGCCCTCGACGAGTGCGTAGAGGGTCGCGCCCAGGGACCACAGGTCGGACTCCACGGTGGAGACACCCCGCCGCGCGCTCTCCGGTGCCACGAAGTCGGGTGAGCCCAGCACCTGGTCCGGCACGGTCACGCCGCCCTCGGCCGCGACGGCCAGACCGAAGTCCGTCAGGACCACCCGGCCGTCGTCGGCCAGCAGGATGTTCTGTGGTTTCACGTCCCGGTGGATCACGCCCGCGCCGTGGGCGGCGGCCAGGGCGGCGAGGATCTCCAGACCCAGGCGGGCCGTCTCGGCCGGGGTGAACGGGCCGCGGTCCGCGACGATGTCGTGCAGGGACTTCCCCGGTACGTACTCCATGACGATCCATGGTCTGTCCGTGCGGATGACGTCCAGGATCGCGACCACATTGGGGTGTCGCAGCCGGGACGCGGCCTGCGCCTCGCGCAACGTGGCACGCCAGCGGTCGTCGGCCGTGGCGGTCGGCAGCCAGGCCGGTGACAGGATCTCCTTGACCGCGACCGGCCGCCCGAGGATCCGGTCGTGGCCGCGCCAGACGCGCCCCATGCCCCCGGTGCCGATGACATGGTCGAGGACATAACGGTCAGCGAGTACGGTTACGGCGCTCACACCTGTTGTTCGGCGCCGTCACCCTGGTGGATTGGTCGGGGCACCGCCGGGCCCGCCGGACCGCTAGCGTCGTGCCCGTGTACGAAGCGGGGGAGAGCCGGCCGCCGGTCGCATGGGGGCCGGTCGGCGGCGTCGCGGTGCTGCTGGGCGTGCTGGTCGCGGCCACGAGCAACGGCTACGGATACCACCGGGACGAGCTCTACTTCCGGCTCCTCGGCGAGCACCCGGCGTGGGGTTACGTCGACCAGCCGCCGCTGACGCCGCTGCTCGCCCGGCTGATGACCGAGATGTTCGGCGACCACCTCTGGGCGCTGCGGATCCCGGGCTCGCTGGCGATCGTGGCCACCGCGCTCCTGACCGCGCTGCTCGCCCGCGAGGTCGGCGGCCGCACCGGCGCCCAACTGCTCGCGGCGGTCGGCGCGGCCGGCACGTTCCCGCTGGTCTTCGGTCACGTCCTGCTGACGGCGACGGTCGACCTGGTGGTCGTGGCGGCGGTCCTGCTGTTCGTGGTCCGGGCGCTGCGTGGCGACCCGCGCTGGTGGCCGGCGGCCGGGCTGGGTGTCGGCGTCGGCCTCTACAACAAGCACCTCGTGCTGCTGACGCTGATCGCGATCGGCCTGTCGCTGCTCGCGGTGGGCCCTCGCCGGGTGCTGGCCTCGCGGTGGCTCTGGGCGGGCGTCGCGGTGGCCCTCGTCGTCGGCGCGCCGAACATCGTGTACCAGGTGACCCACGACTGGCCGCAGCTGAAGATGGCGGAGGCGATCCGCGACGACAAGGGCGGCGAGTCGCGGGCGCTGTTCGCGCCGCTGCAGCTGGCGGCGATCGGCGTGTTCTTCGTGCCCGTCTGGATCGCCGGCCTGGTGCGGCTGTGGCGCATGCCGGCCCTGCGCGCCCTGGCCGTCGCGTACCCGGTGCTCGGCGTGCTGGTGCTGGTGACCGGTGGCCAGCCCTACTACACGCTGGGCCTGGTGCTGGCGCTGTTCGCGGCGGGGTGCCCGGTGGCCGTGCGCTGGCCGCGGCCCCTGGTCGGCGCGGGCGTCGCCGCCAACGTGGCGGTCTCGGCGGTGTTCGCGTTGCCGCTGCTGCCCGTCTCGGCGCTGGCGAAGACGCCGATCGCGGACATCAACCAGGGCACGAGCGACCAGATCGGCTGGCCGACGTACGTCGCGCAGATCACCTCCGTGTACGGCGCCCTCCCGCCGGCCGACCGCGAGCACACGGTGATCCTGACCGCGAACTACGGCGAGGCGGGCGCGCTGGACCGCTACGGTGTCGACCTGCCGGCCGTCTACAGCGGACACAACGAGCTGTGGTTCCGCGGCCGCCCGCCGGACGACGCGACGATCGTGCTCGCGGTCGGGTTCGGCGACCCGCTGGGTGCGCTGTTCGGCTCGTGCCAGGTCGCCCGGGACCTCGACAACGGCGTCGACATCCCGAACGAGGAACAGGACAACGACGTGCGCGTCTGCCGCGACCCGGTCAGCTCGTGGGCGACGCTCTGGCCGCGCCTGCAACATTATTCGTGAGGACGCTGCCCCAGGGTGCGCGGTGTTGCAGGATCGTGGTGAGGAGGTCCACTGATGCCATCCGAACCGCCACCGCTGACGGTGGTCCAGCCCGGTGCCGGCCAGACCGGCGAGCTCGGCTCGATCGGGGTGCAGTTCAAGCTGTGGGGCGAGGACACCCACGGATCGGTCTCGGTCGTCGAGCACCCGTTCCCGGTCGGCGCGCTGGTGCCACCGCACCTGCACACCCGGGAGGACGAGTACTCGATCGTCACCGAGGGCGAGATCGGCTTCCGGTCGGGTGACCGCGAGGTCGTGCTGGGCCCGGGCGGCTACATCACCAAGCCGCGCGGCGAGTTCCACGCGATGTGGAACGCCGGCAGCACACCGGCCCGGATGATCGAGATCATCAGCCCGGCCGGGTTCGAGCACTTCTTCCGCGAGGTCACGGAACGCGTCGCGGCGGGCGCGGTCGACCCGGCGGAGGGCGCGGCGCTGGCGGAACGCTACGGGCTGCAGTTCGGGCAACCCGACTGGTTACCGTCGATCATCGAGCGGTACGGCCTGACGCCGCTCTGAGGCGGGGGTCACGACGTCGGAGATGGCGTACAGCTTCCACCCGTCGGCGGTGAGCCGGAAGGCGTAGAAGGCGGACACGGTCTCGATCAGCGAGCCGTCCGCGCGCACCCGCTCGCCGCTGTGGAGGACGAGGTGCGCCTTCGTCGGGGAAACGACGACGACCTCGAACCGCGAGTTGACGGTGGTGTGCCAACCCTTCCGCCGTCTCAGGTCGACCGGGTCGATGGGGAAACTGTCACACATCCGGACCTCGGTCTCCGCGATGTGCGCCAAGGGGTAGGCGACCACGGCGTCGATGCCGGCCCGGTCGCCCGCGACAAATGCCTCGAGGTAGCGCTCGTATGCGGCCCGGACAGCCGCGGCGTCGGTCATCACCCCACGCTAGGCGCACCGGGCCACGGGCGGTTGATTGGTTCTACCCTGGTCCGGGCGCCCGTCGTACGTTGGGGCGCATGATCATTGCGCACCTCAGCGACATCCACGTCGACGACGGGTCACGCAGCCGGCAGCGGGTCGACCGGGTGGTCCGGGAGCTGGCGGGGCTGCGCACGCCGCCCGACGTGGTGCTGGTGACCGGCGACCTCGCCGACCACGGTGCGGAGGGGGAGTACACGCTGGTCCGTGCACTGTTGACCCTCCCGGCGCCGGTCCTGCTCTGCCCGGGCAACCACGACGCGCGGACGGCGTACCGGAAGGTGCTGCTCGACGAGCCGCCGAGCGACGCGCCGATCAACGCGGCCCACCGCATCGGCGGGGCGCTGTTCGCGATGTGCGACTCCAGCATCCCGGGCCGGGACGACGGCCTGCTCGCGCCCGAGACGCTCGACTGGCTCGACGCGGAACTGACGGCCGCGGCCGACCTGCCGGCGTTCGTCTGCTTCCACCACCCGCCGGTGGAGCTGGGCATCCCGTACGTGGACGGGATCCGCCAGTTCGCCACGGACCGGCTGGCGGAGGTGGTCGCCGCCCACCCGAACGTGGTGGCGCTGCTCTGCGGCCACGCCCACACGCCGGCCGCGACGACGTTCGCGGGCCGCCCCCTCCTGGTCGCACCGGGCGTGGTGTCGACGCTGCGGCTCCCGTTCGAGCCGGCGGAGAAGCCGATCGACGAGGAACTCCCACCGATGCTGGCCTACCACGTCCTCGACGAGCACCGCCGCCTCACCACGCACTACCGGGTCGTCCCATCCTAGGACGCCGTAGGCGGTGTGTGCCGGTCCCACGGAACAAGGCGCTACCGAGGTAGGCGGGGGATGCTCGCGATCAGCCGTTGCGTGTAAGGGTTTCGCGGGCTGCCCAGCACCTCGCTCGTCGGACCCTCTTCGACCACCCGCCCGCGTTCGAGGACGACCGTGTCGTCGCAGAGGCTGGCCACCGCGGCCAGGTCGTGGGAGACCATCACCAGCGTCAGGCCGCGGGTCGCGCGGAGCTCCGCCAGCAGGTCGATGATGCGGACCTTCGTCGTCACGTCCAAGGCGCTCACCGGCTCGTCCGCCAGCAGCACCGTCGGCTCCACCGCGATCGCCCGGGCGATCGCGATCCGCTGGCGCTGGCCGCCCGAGAACTCGTGCGGGTAGCGGTCCGCCGTGTCCGTCGGCAGGCCGACCGCCGACAACGCCTGGGCCACCCGCGGCGCGTGGTCCGGGAAACCCAGTGCCCGCAATGGCTCCGCCACGATCCGGGCGACCTTCTGTCGCGGGTCCAGCGACGAGTACGGGTCCTGGAACACCGTCTGCACCTGCCGCCGGAACTCGCGGGCCGCCCGGTGGCCGGTCGGCAGCGGCCGGCCCGAGAACAGCACCGCACCGCTGGTCGGGCGGCGCAGGCCGAGCAGCAACCGCAACAGCGTGGTCTTGCCCGCCGCCGACTCGCCGACCAGCGCGACGCTCCGCCCGGGCGTCACCCCGAACGAGACGTCCGTCAGGACGGGATTGCCGTCCCCGTACCGGAAGCCGACGTTCCGCGCCTCGATGATCACGCCGCACCTCCGACGTCACGCGACAGGTCGAGAGCCGCGTCCAGGCGGCGGGCGCTGGCCACCAGGGAGCGGGTGTAGTCGTCGGCCGGGTCGGCCAACACCTCGTGCAGCGGCCCACTGCTGACCGCCCGCCCCGCCGACAGCACCACCACCTCGTCCGTGACCTGCCCGACCACCGCCAGGTCGTGGCTCACGAACAGCAGCGCCATGTCGTGGGCCGCCACCAGGCGGTCCAGCAGAGCCAGCACGTCCGCCTGGACCGTGACGTCCAGCGCCGTCGTCGGCTCGTCGGCGATCAGCAGCGCGGGGCGGCACGCCAGCGCCATCGCGATCGCCGCGCGTTGGCGTTGACCACCGGAGATCTCATGGGGGTACGCCTGGGCGACCCGCGCCGGCAGCGCCACCTCGTCCAGCGACGCGGCCACCGCCGCACGCAGGGCCGCGCCGCGCAGGCCCTGGTGGCGCCGGAGTGGCTCGGCCACCTGGCGGCCGATCCGCATCAGCGGGTCCAGCGCCGTCGACGGTTCCTGGAAGACAACCGCCGCCACGCGGCCGCGTACACCGTCGAGGTTCCGGGCTCCGATGACCTGGGTCCCGTCCAGCAGCACCGAGCCCGACGCGCGCAGCGCCGGCGGCAGCAGGCCCGTGACGGCCAGCGTGGTCAACGACTTGCCCGAGCCGGACTCGCCGATCAGGCCCAACCGGCGACCCGGCGGGAGCGAGAACGACAGTCCGTTCACCAGGGCCCGGCCATCGGCGGTCCACACGGACAACTCGGATACGGACAGCAGGCTCATCGGTGCCCCCGGCGGGTCGGGTCGGCGACGTCGCGCAGGCCGTCGGCGAGCAGGTTCACGCCGACCACCAGCACCACGAGCAGCACACCTGGAGCGACAGCGCCGACCGGCGCGGTCAGCACCGTCGACTGGGCCTCCTGCAGCAGCCGGCCCCACGACGCGTTCGGCGGCGGCGGGCCGAGACCGAGGTAGGACAGGCTCGCCTCGGCCAGCACCGCGAGGCCGAACTGGAGTGCCAGGTTGACCGCCAGCGTCGGCCAGATGTTGGGCAGCACGTGCGCGACGACGATGCGCGGCCAGCTCACGCCGGAGGTGCGGGCGGCGGTCACGTAGTCCATCGCCAGCACGCGCTTGGCCAGCACGCGGGTCAGGCGGGCGACGATCGCCGACATCGCCAGGCCGATCGCCACGATCGCCGACGCCAGCGAGGCGCCCCGGGCGGCGACCACCAGCATCGCCAGCAGCAGCGTCGGGAACGCGATCAGGATGTCGAGCAGCGCCGCGAGCGTGTCGTCGAGCCAACGGTTCGCGAACGCCGCGAGCAGCCCGGCGACGCCGCCCAGGACGGCGCCCAGCGCCACCGCGCCGACGCCGACCGCCACCGCGATCCGGGCGCCGATCATCAGGCGGGTGAGCAGGTCGCGGCCGAGCTTGTCGGTGCCGAGCAGGTGGTGCACGCCCGGACCCTCGAGCCGGCCGCCGGTGGTGTCCGCGGCCGGGAACGGCGTCCAGAACAGCGACACCAGCGCGACCGCCAGCACGAGGCCGACGAGCACGATGCCGGCCACGAGGAAGACCCGGCGGCGCATCAGACCCGCCCCCGCAGCCGCGGGTCGATCAGCCGCTGCGCGACGTCGGCGAGGAACCCGACGACCAGCACCGCGAGCGTGCTGACGAACAGGACGCCTTGGATGACGGGATAATCGTGCTGCGCGATGCCCCGCACGAGCATGCTGCCGAGGCCCGGCAGGGCGAAGACGCTCTCGATGACGACCGCGCCGAGGAACGTGGTGGCCAACTCGATCCCGAGCACCGACACCACCGGCACGGCCGCGTTGCGCACGCCGTGCCGCCACATCGCGCCGACGAACGACGAGCCCAGGGCGCGCGCGGTGCGCAGGTGGTCACTGCCCAGCACGTCCAGCGTCGCCGACCGCACGTAGCGGATCAGCGACGCGGCCATCACGAGGGCGACGGTGACCACCGGCAGCGCCAGGGCCCGCACCGCCTCGCCCGGCGCGGCCCAGCCGTCAGGGGGAAAGCCCCCGGCCGGCAGGGCGCGCAACCGGAGCGCGAAGACCCAGATCAGCAACAGCCCGAGCCAGAAGGCGGGCACGGCGATGCCGAGCTGCGACACCACCCCGACCAGCGCCCCGTACCAGGTGTGCGAGCGGTGCGCGGCCAGGAACCCGACCGGCACCGCCACGACCACCGCCAGCACGAACGCCGACAGTGTCAGCGGCACGGTCACCGCCAGCCGGCTCACGATCTCCGGGCCGACCGGCAGCGAGCTGACGAACGACGTTCCGAAGTGGAGCGTGGCGAGCTGGGACAGCCAGTGCCCGAACTGCGCGGGCAGTGGCCGGTCCGTGCCGATCTGGTGGCGGGCGGCGGCGACCTGATCGGGCGTCGCGCCGACGGACAGCAGCGCGTTGGCCGGGTCGCCCGGCAACAGCCGCAGCAGCACGAACAGCACGATGCTGGCCAGGAAGAGCGTGCCGACCAGCAGCGCCGCCCGCCGCACCAGGTAGCGGGTCATCCCTTCTTGATGGCGTACGCGAAGAACTGCGAGTTGAGCCCGTTGACCGGGTAACCGGACAGCTTCGTCGACGCCACGACGATCTGCGGGTAGAGGTAGAGCCAGTCGCTGGCCGCGTCCTGCGCGATCTGCTCGTTGGCCTTCTTGAGCAGCGCGGTCTGGTCGGCTTCCGAACCAGCCTGCTCGGCCTGCTTGATCCAGGCGGTCACCTGCGGGTTGTCGTAGCCCCAGTAGAACGACGGGTCGCCGTACCAGACGACGTCACGGTCGTTGACGTGCTCCTGCAGCGTCGCCGTGAAGTCCTTGTTCTGGTAGACCTTCGTGTACCACTGGTCCGGCGTGATCACGTTGATGTTCACGGTGATGCCGACCTTGGCCAGCTCCGACTTGACGAACGCCGCGACGGTCGGGTGCGGGTCGTAGTTGGGCGTGTCCAGCGTGAACGAGAACCCACCGGCGTGACCCGCGTCGGCCAACAGCTTCTTGGCCTCGTCCACGTTGTACGCGTTGACACCGGTCAGATCCGTGTACCACGGGTCGGTCGGCGGCACCATCGACCCGATCAGCGAGCCGTGGTCACCCCAGATCGACTGCAGCAGCTTCTTGTCGTCGATCGCCGCGCTGACCGCCTTGCGCACCTTCACGTCGTCGAACGGCGCGACCCGGTCGTTGAACGCGAGCAGCAGCTTGGTGGTCGACTTGCCGTCGTTCACCTTGTACGCCGGGTTGTCGGTGAACTGGGTCAGCGCGTCCGGGTTCTGCTCGCTCGTCACGACGTCGACGGCGTTGGTCAGCAGCGCGTTGTCGAGCGCGCTGCCGTCGGTGAAGTAGTGGAACACGACTCCGCCGTTGGCGGCCGGCGTACCCCAGTAGGCAGGGTTCTTCGTCAGCGACAGCGAGGAGCCCCGCTTCCAACTGTCCAGCTTGTACGGACCGGTGCCGTCCTCCTTGGCCTGCAGGTTGCCGGCCTGGTCGTTGACGATCCACACGTAGCTGAGGTTGTAGACGAACGAGATCGACCGCGCGGCCAGCGTGACCGTGACCGTCTTCGGGTCCGGCGTGGCGATCTCCTTGATCTCCGGGAAGCTGCTCTTGCGGGCCGACTTGGAGTCGGGCGCGAGCACCTTCTCGATGCTGTACTTCACGTCGGCCGAGGTCAGCGCCTTGCCCGAGTGGAACTTCACGCCGTCGCGCAGCGTGAACGTGTAGGTCAGGCCGTCCGCGCTGACCGTGTGGCCGGTGGCCAGCAGCGGCTCGACCTTGCCGTCGTCGGTCAGCCGGAACAGTCCTTCGTAGACGTTCCCGTTGAACGCCTCGGTGACGCCCTGGCCGCCGCCGCCGGTGTTGTCGAGGTTCTGCGGTTCGTAGAGCGACCCGACCTGCACGACGGCGTTGGCATCAGCCGCCGCGGCGGGAGTGGCGGCGCCGCCGCCCGATCCGCAGGCGGCCAAGGCGATCGCGGTCGCGACAGTGGCGCCGAGCAGCGCGATTCGTTGCTTCTTCACGTGTTTGTCTCCGGCATTCAAAAGAAAAGAAAAGGGGCTCAGTGCACCTGGAAGCCGCCGCGGAAGACAGGCAGCTTCTCGCCGGCGATCACCGGCCGGCGGAAGCGGTTCTGCCGCGGCGGCATGGGACAGTTGTACTGCCCGGAGAAACCGCACGGCGGCACGAAGGCCCGGTTGAAGTCGAGCACGACCCGGTCGGCGCCGGGCGCCCGCGGCACGATCAGGAACCGGCCCGCGTCGTACGTGGTGACGCCGTTGGTCTCGTCGCCGAAGACCAGCAGCAGCGTGCCGTCGTCGTCGAACGCGTCGAAGGCGTGGTCGACGCCGTCGAGGGAGAAGAGGATGTCGCCCGGCACGGCGAGGTCCCGGGTGAGGCCGTTGTCGCGCAGGTGCTCGAAGGCGACCAGCCGCGGCGGGTCCTGGGGCACGAACCGCGCCTCGACGACCCAGTCCGGGTCGAACGGGTAGACGTCGATGGTTTCGAAGTGCCGGTTGGCCGGGGAGTCGGCGTCGAACCGTCGCACACCGTGCTCGGTCCCGCCGGTCAGGAGGCTGTGCCGCGAGATCGGCACGCTGCCCGGGTGGTCCTCGACCCGGGCGCCCCAGATCGTCTCGACCAGGGCGAGGTTGCCGCCCGGCCCGGTGACCTTCGCGATCCGCTCGGCACGCCAGGCCGGCCAGCCGGCACGGGCATGGTCGACCGCCGCGGCGGGAGCGAGTGGCGTGGGCACGGGTTGGTCAGCTTTCAGCTCAGGGGGCACAACTCGCGTTAACCTACTGCCTTGGTGGGTTAATCCGTCGAGTGCTATTGATCACAGGGCAACCCGATGATCGTTCGTACAGTGGCCCGCATGGATGAGCTGCTCTCGGCCGGCGAGCGGGAGGCGTACCGGCTGCTGGTCCGGCTCGGTGAGGCGGACACCGCGGAGCTGGCGGCGGCGCTGCCGACCGGCGACGCGCCGGGGCTGCTGGCCTCGCTGCGCACGAAAGGCCTGGTCAGCGCCGGTCCGGTGGCCCGGCCGCTGGCTCCGGACGTGGCGCTCGGCGATGCGCTGCTGCGCCGCCAGGAGATGCTCGACGACGCCCGCCGGACCGTGGCGGCGCTGAGCGAGGACTACCGCCGGCACAGCCGGCGCCGGGACGCGGACCACCTCGTCGAGGTCATCGTCGGGCGCGACGCGCTGCGCGGCCGGCTGCGGGAGATGCAGGACGGCGCCCGTGAGGAGATCCTCTGGTTCTGCCGCGCCAACCCCCTCGCCATGGCGGGGCCGGAGAACACCGAGGAGGACTCGGCGCTGGCCCGCGGGGTGCGCTACCGGGCCGTCTACGAGCGCGAGCTGCTCGAGAAGCCGGGGGAGCTGCCCAGCATCCTGGCGTCGATGGCGGCCGGCGAGCAGGCGCGCACGCTGCCGTCGCTTCCGGTGCGGTTGGCGATCGCCGACCGGACGCTGGCGATCTGCCCGCTCGTGCCGGACGAGGCGCGGGACCTGGGCGAGCCGACGGCGGCGCTGATCCGGTCCAGCGAGCTGCTCGACGCGCTCGTCGCGCTCTTCGAGAGCTTTTGGGAACGGGCGACCCCGCTGCGCGCCGACGGGTCCGCGGCCGACGAGCTCAGCGAGGCCGAGGTGCTGCTGCTCTCGCTGGTCGTCTCGGGTTTGCCCGACAAGTCGATCGCGACGCACCTGGGCGTGAGCAAGCGAACCGTGCAACGCCGGCTCGACCGGCTGATGGGCCTGGCCGGCGTCGACACCCGCACGGGCCTGGCGTTCCAGGCGGCCCGCCGGGGCTGGCTGACCGGGAGCTAGACCGACCGCGGTGCTGAGGCCGCCGGGGCTGGGTCGCAGCC
>NZ_JBFAIU010000265.1:0-10834 GCF_040654855.1 Asanoa sp. NPDC050611 | reverse complement strand
CGAGCCGCGCCTCGGCCAGCATCCGCAGCTGCTCGGCGCTGGTCAGCTCGTGCAGGTCGACGTCGAGGCCCGGCGCCCGGTCGGCCATCCCGGCCAGCAGCGCCTGCAACGTCACGGCGGGCAGCTCCGGTGGCACGCCGGCCCGCAGCGTGCCGATCTCGCCGTCGCCGGCCTTGCGCATGATCAGCCGTACGCGCTCCTCGGCCGCGAGCAGCGTCGGCGCCTCGGCGGTGAGCAGCCGGCCGGCCACGGTCAGCGCGACCTGCCGCCGGGAGCGGTCGAACAGCGCGACGCCGAGCTCCCGCTCGAGGCGCTGGATCGCCTGGCTCAGCGGCGGCTGGGCGATGTGCAGCCGCTCCGCGGCCCGCCCGAAGTGCAGCTCCTCGGCGACGACGAGGAACTGCCGCAGGTGCCGGGCGAGGTCCACCCGGCCGAGGATATGCGTT
Organism: Asanoa sp. NPDC050611; assembly: GCF_040654855.1. Classification (NCBI taxonomy): domain Bacteria; kingdom Bacillati; phylum Actinomycetota; class Actinomycetes; order Micromonosporales; family Micromonosporaceae; genus Asanoa; species Asanoa sp. NPDC050611. Next base: position 10,388 of record NZ_JBFAIU010000265.1, on the reverse strand, counting down.
CGCATATGGGTCGCGCGGGCGCGGTACCGTCGGTCGCCGTGATCGACGACATCTTCGAGGCGGTCGGGGTCGACGCCCAGCTCCACGCCGTCGACCTCGACGGGGGCGCTTCGCTCGGGATCCGCGCCGACGAACCGGTGGTGCTGGCCTCGATCTTCAAGATCCTGCTGGTGCTGGAGTTCGCCCGGCAGGCCGCGGCGGGGCAGCTCGACCCGACCGAGCGGGTGGTCGTGCGGGCCGCGGACCGGCTGGGCGGCTGGGGCACGGCCGGCTGCGCAGACGACGCCGAGGTGTCGTTGCGCGACCTCGCCTACTTCGCCATGTCCGTCACGGACAACACCGCCGCCGACCTGCTGCTGCGCCGCGTCGGTCCCGACGTGCTGTCGCTGCTCGCGGCCGAGCTGGGGTTGGCGACGACGCGGATCACCGGCGGGCCGCGGGAGCTGCTGGAGTCGATGTACGCGGACGTCGGCGCGACCGACGACGCGGACTTCGTGCGCATCTTCCCGACCCTGCCCGCGGAACGCGTGCGGGCAATGCGCGTCTTCGACCCGGCCCGCACGACGTCGAGCACACCGCGCGAGGTGACCCGCCTCCTGTCGCTGATCTGGCGCGACGAGGCGGGCCCACCGGCGGCGACGGCGATGGTCCGGTCCCTGATGAGCCGCCAGATCTTCTGGACCCGGATCGCCTCGGGCTTCCCACCGGGCGTGCGGGTATCCGCCAAGACGGGCACGCTGCCGGGCCTGCACATGGAGGCGGGCGTCGTCGAGTACCCGGACGGCGGCCGCTACGCACTGGCGGTCTTCGCCCGCACCCGCTCGCTCGAGTTCCGCCGCATCGACGTCGACCTGGCGATCGGCGAAGCGTCCCGCACAGCGGTCGAGGCCCTCCGGCAGGGGCTTTGACCTGCTCTGATATCGGCACGCGTATCAGCGGCTCATGATCTTTGTCTTGGACGCCGGGTGGGTGGCGGTGGTTGGGTCTCCGTAGCTGGATGATCCACTCGGAAGGGGAAACCCATGACAAACCGCAACCTCGACCGCCGCGGGCTGCTGCGCACCGCCGCCGCGGCGACCGGCCTGGCCGCCACGGGGGCGGCCGGACTGGCGACGCCGGCGGCCGCGGCCGCGGCACCGCGCGGGTTTCGGGCCGGCGCGGCCACGTTCCGCTGGTTCGGCACCGCCGGCTGGCGGATCGACATCGGCGACCGGACGGTGCTCGTCGACCCGTACCTCAGCCGCTACCGGACCGGGCTGTTCGACGGCGGCATGGACCCGGCGACCCCGCTGCGGGTGGCCACCGCCACCGTCGACGCGCACGTCGGCCGCCCGGAGACCGTGCTCGTCACGCACTCGCACTGGGACCACTTCAACGACGTGCCGCACATCGCGACCACCACGGGCGCCCGCGTGCTCGGCACGCTGACCACCTACCAGCTCGGGCTCGCGCTCGGCATACCGGCGGCTCAGCTCGGCCCGGTCAAGGGCGGCGAGGTGCTCGACTTCGGCGACCACACCGTCGAGGTGGTCGCCTCGCTGCACAGCCGCAACGCCGGCTACTCCGTGGGCATACCCGGTGTGCGGCTGAGCCGGCCGTCCCGCCCGACCACGGTCGCCGACCTGCCGGAAGGGGACACCCTGGCCTATCTGCTGTCGGTGCGGAACGGGCCCAGCGTGTTCTTCATGGGCGCCAGCGACTTCGTGGCCCGCAACGTCGACGGGATGCGGCCCGACATCGCGATGGTGGCGATGGCGTCGGCGACCACGACGCACGAGTACGTGCCGCGCCTGCTCGAGGCGCTCGGCAAGCCGCCGGTCGTGGTGCCGGTGCACTGGGACAACTTCGAGACACCGCTGCAGAACCCGCCCGTGGTGGCGCCGTCCGACCGCGCACGGCTGGATGCGATGATCACCGAGATCCGCCGGGTCGCGCCGCGCACCCGTGTGGTCCTGCCCGACTACCTGAAGCCGTACACCTTCGCATGATGCTTCCGCTCCTCCGGCGCCTCGGCGTGCCGCTCGTCGCGGGCGCTCTGCTCGCGGCCTGTGCCGCGCCGGGCCCGGCGCCGCTCCCACCGCCCACCGCGCACCCGACACCGACCGCGCGGGCCTGCGCCGACGGCGTCGCGCTCACCGCCGGCCCCGTCGACTCCGCGGCGGGCCTGCGGGCCATGGGCGTCACCCTCTACAACTGCGGCGACCGCCCGTACCAGCTGGCCGGTTTCCCGGTCGTCCGCGCCCTCGACGACGCGCACGCGGCCCTCGCGATCACGGTCGGCAACGGCTCCGAGCCGGTCAGCGCGCCGGACGCCTGGGACACGCCCGCACACCGGCTCGTCGTCCCGCCGGGCGGCTCGGCGCAGGCGAGGGTGCTCTGGCGCAACACCGTGACCGACGGTGAACCGCTCGTCGCCACCTACCTCGCGGTCAGACCGGTGCCCGGCGCACCGGAGCAGATCGTCACCCCCGACGGTGGTGTGGACCTCGGCACCCCCGCCCGGATTGCGGTGAACGCCTGGCGCGCCGCTGGGTAGAGTCGCGCGGTGAGCTGGAGTTCGTACGCGTCGTTCGTGGTCTTCGCCCTCGTCCTCATCGCCATTCCGGGCGCCGACTTCGCGGTGACCGTCCGCAGCACCCTGGTCGGCGGCCGCACGCAGGGCCGCTGGAGCTCGGTGGGCATCGCGACGTCCAATGTGGTCCAGGGCCTGCTCGCCGTGGCCGGCCTCGGCGCGATCGTCGTGCACGTCGAACCGCTGTTCCAGGCCATCAAGTGGGCCGGCATCGGTTACCTGCTCTACCTCGCGGCGCAGTCGTTCCGCTCGGCCGCGCGCGGCGAGTACGCCGCGCTGGACGCGACCGCCGGCGACCGTGCCGGCACCGCCTGGACCGGGTGGCGGCAGGGCTTCCTGTCCAACATCACCAATCCGAAGGTGCTGGTCTTCTACCTCGCGGTGCTGCCGCAGTTCCTCGGCCCCGACACCCCGGTCGCCGTGCTGCTGGTCTTCGCGCTGACCCACGCCGCGCTCGGGCTGCTCTACTCGCTGCTGGTCGTGGCCGCGCTGCACCGGATCCGCGGCCTGTTGCGCCGCCGCCGGGTCCGCCGCGCCCTGGACGCCGTGACCGGCGCCGCCCTGGCCGCCTTCGGCGCCCGCCTGGCCGCCGAGAGCGCTTGATCCCTACTGGACAGTAAGGCTTCACGGCCGCGGCGGATCTTACGTGTCGCATTCGGACGGATCCTAACGATCAGGATCGTCCGTACTTTTGCTGTCCTGGATAAAAGTCTTGTCAACATCATCGAAAGATGTGGACAGTTCGATGATCAGCGATTAGGGTCACTCGCACACCACGTTGTTTCATCGATGTAAACGGCGCGTGAGCAGTGCACCTCGCTCGCCGTTCCACGCCCACGTCCCCGACCCCGAGGCATCGTCAGCCCGTCCCAGCGGGCCAGCGAGGTCTGCTTCGCCATGTCCACCGTCGGTCGAACTGCGGAAGGTATGTCGGACATGCCCAAATCTGTGCCACGAGGCACGCGAAGGCGCCTGCTCAGCAGGCTCGGACAGGGTCGGTTCGCCCGGCCGTCCGCCGCCTTCGCCGCCGTAACCGTCATGCTGGCCAGCGTCGTGCTGGCCGGGGTCCTGTCGGGCACGCGCCCGGCCGGGGCCGAGCCACCGGGTGACAGCGCGGCGCCGCAGCAGCTCCAGGCCCAGGTGCTCACCTGGACGGCCGGGGACAGCTTCCAGGCGTACGCCTCCGTGCCCAGCAGCGCCGTCGCGGGCCCGACGACGATCGTCTTCGAGAACAGCGCCGCGACCGGCAACACCACCGGTATGCAGCACACGCTGACCTTCGACACCGGCGACCCGCGCTACAACCGGGACGTCAACCTCAACCTGATCGCGGACCCGTCGGACGCCAACGGCGGCCGGTGGACCGCGGACGTGACGCTGACCCCGGGCACCTACCGCTACTTCTGCGCGATCCCCGGCCACGGCCAGATGACCGGCCTGCTGACGGTCACCGGCGACGGTGGCGACACCACCGCGCCGGAGGTGACTGCGCAGGTCGCGGGCGAGCGCGACGGCGACGGGAACTACGTCGGCGCGGCCACCGTGACGATCAACGCGACGGACGCCGGCTCCGGCGTGGCCCGGGTCGAGTACGCGCTCGACGGCGGCCCGTTCGGCACCTACTCCGGCCCCGTCACGGTCAACAGTCCGGGCGCGCACACGGTGCAGTACCGGGCGACCGACGTCGCGGGCAACACCTCGACGACCGGGTCGACCCAGTTCACCGTGGTCGAGCCGCAGGACCCGGACACCACCGCACCGACGGTGACGGCGGCCGTCGCCGGCGACCAGGACGAGAACGGCGCCTACGTCGGCACCGCGACCGTCACGATCACGGCCACCGACACCGAGTCGGGCGTCGCGAGCGTCGAGTACTCGCTGGACGGTGGCGCGTTCGCGGCCTACACCGCGCCGGTCACCGTCAACGACGTCGGCAACCACACGGTGCAGTTCCGGGCCACCGACGAGGCGGGCAACACCTCCAACGCGCAGTCGGTCGCCTTCGCGGTCGTCGACGCGCCGGACCCGGACAACACCGCGCCCGAGGTGACCGCCACGGTCGCGGGCGAGCAGAACGAGCAGGGCGCCTACGTCGGCACCGCGACGGTCACCGTCGCCGCCACCGACGCGGGCTCGGGCGTGGCGACCGTCGAGTACTCACTGGACGGTGCGCCGTACGCCGCCTACACCGCGCCCGTCGCGGTCAACCAGCCGGGCGCGCACACGTTCAGCGCCCGCGCCACCGACGAGGCCGGCAACACCTCGGAGCCCGAGACGGTGCAGTTCACCGTCGCGGACGCGCAGGGCCCCGACACCACCGCGCCGGCCGTCACCGCCGCGGTCGCCGGCGACCAGAACGAGCAGGGCGCGTACGTCGGCAGCGCCACGGTCACCGTCACCGCCACCGACGCGGAGTCCGGTGTGGACAGCGTGGAGTACGCGGTCGACGGCGGCGCCTACGCCCCGTACACCGCACCGGTCACCGTCACCGCGACCGGCGCGCACACGGTCACGTTCCGGGCGACCGACGAGGCCGGCAACACGTCGACGCCGGGCAGCGTGCAGTTCACCGTCGTCGACGCGCCGAACCCCGACCAGACCGCGCCGACGGCGACCGCGGCCGTGGCCGGCAACAAGGACAACACCGGTGCCTACATCGGCGCGGCGACGGTCACCGTGACCGCCACCGACGCGGACTCGGGCGTGGCCACTGTGGAGTACTCGCTGGACGGCGCTCCGTACGCGGCCTACACCGCGCCGGTCACCGTCAACCAGCCGGGTGCGCACACGGTCAGCTACCGGGCGACCGACCAGGCCGGCAACACGTCGACCCCGAAGTCGGTGGCGTTCTCCGTGGTGGCGCCGTCCGACGACACCACACCGCCGACCGTCAACGCCGCCATCAGCGGCCAGCTCGACAGCGGCTGGGCGTACGTCGGCAGCGCGACCGTCACGCTGACCGCCAGCGACAGCGGCTCCGGCCTGATGCGCGTCGAGTACGCGCTCGACGGCCACGGCTACCTGGTCTACGGCGCGCCGGTCACGGTCAACACGCCGGGCACGCACACGTTCACCTACCGGGCGACCGACCGGGCCGGCAACGTCAGCACCACCGCCTCGACCACGTTCACCGTGGTGGAGAGCGGCCCGCCGGCGCCGAGCTGCAAGGTGGCCGACAACCGCACCACGGTCTGGATGGGCACGCACAACACGGGTGTGGCCAACCGGGTCGTCGAGGGCGGCTGCAGCATCAACGACCTGGTCCTCGACGAGTCACCGTGGGCCAGCGCCGCGGAGTTCGTCGACCACGTCACCGCTCTGGCCGACCGCTGGCACCAGCGCTCGCTGATCCCGCTCAAGGACCGCAACGGCCTGGTCCGCGGCGCCCGCGAGAGCAACGTCGGCCGGTCCGAGGCGGTGCAGGGCTACGCGCCGCTGCTGGACGCCAAGGCCGCCTCCTTCCGGCTCTGGGAGCAGGTCGGCGCCGGTGGCTTCCGCCGCAACGCCGACGGCTCGATCACCAGCAAGCAGGTGGACGGCCTGGGCATGCTCTGGTTCCCGGTCCGCACGTACGGCGACTTCTCGCTGAAGCTCCAGTGGCGGGACGACGCTCCGGGCACCGGCCGGGCCAACAGCGGCGTCTTCGTCCGCTTCCCGCAGGTGCACCAGCACCCGCAGGAGCCGCGGCCGGAGTGGGTGGCGATCAAATACGGCCACGAGCTGCAGATCTTCGACAGCCCCACGGGTGACCAGTACAAGAGCGGCTCCGTGTACGGCTTCGACCGGGTCGACCTGGCCGACGCGGGCGTGCGGGACAAGGGCGTCTGGAACGACTACGAGATCCGCGTGGTCGGCCAGCACTACTCGATCTTCCGCAACGGCAAGCTGATCAACCAGTTCACCAACGCGCCGGGTCAGGTCTTCGACCCGCCGCGGGCCGACGACCCGGGCACCGACGGGCGCCAGCACGCGGAGGGCTACATCGGCCTGCAGAACCACAGCGCGGCGGACACGGTCAGCTTCCGCAACATCCGGATCGCACCGCTGACCCCGTAGGCAAAGGACAAGACCAGTGGATAAGGAAACCTCACGCCTTGGTGTCGTCGGCGGTCCGCGGATGTGGGCCATCGCGATCCTCGCCGTGACCCTGGTCGGCGCGGGGGTCCTCCGGTTCGGCGGCCAGCAGGCCGCCGGGCCGGGGGCGCCCGCCGCGGCGGCACCGGCCGCGCTCTCCGCCGAGAAGGCCGCGCTGGCCGCCCTCGCGCCGGGCGACCGTCCGGAGGGCTGCGTCCAACCGGACCGGCGGATCCAGCTGTACGCGGTCGAGCTGCCCAAGGACGGGACCCAGATCCGGCTCGGCTACGGCCTGACACCGGAGACGGCCTCGTACCCCGGGCCGCTGATCGAGATGATCGAGGGGGAGTGCCTGGCGATCACCCTGCACAACCAGGTGCCGGCGGCCACCCTCGAGGCGCTGCGGCGGGACCTCAACCACCCGCTCGGCGTGTCCCTGCACACCCACGGGGTGAAGTACACCCCGACCTCCGACGGCACCATCCACACGGACTCCTGGGTCCCGCCGGGCGGCCAGCGCACGTACATCTGGTTCGCCAAGCCCCGCAACCCCACCACGGGCGCGCAGGGCACAGCCGGCTACTGGTGGTACCACGACCACATGGTCGGCGGTCCACACGGGACGCAGGGGCAGGGCGCCGGCCTGTTCGGTGGCCTCGTCGTCCGCCGTCAGGGCGACGTGCGACCGGACCGGACGTACGTGACCGTGTTCGGCGACCTCCAGTCGATCAACCTGCGCCGGGGCGCCGCGACCGACACCTGCGACCCGGCCAACCCGGTGCCCGGCCCGACCTGCCTGATCGCCGAGCAGGGCGAGCGGGTCGAGTTCCTGGTCGTCGGCATGGGCAACGACATGCACACCTTCCACCTGCACGGGCACTCCTGGGCGGACACCCGCACGGGAACGCTCGACGGCACCAACAAGGCACTGGTCGACTCGGTGCCGGTCATCGACAACAAGACGCTCGGCCCCGGCGACTCGTTCGGGGTGCAGATCGTCGCCGGTGACTCGGTCGGAGCGGGCAACTGGATGCTGCACTGCCACATGCAGTTCCACTCGGACCAGGGCATGGCCACGATGCTGCACGTCCTCAACCCCGACGGCACCCTGGCGGCGCACAGCGCCGACCACGCGCCGGTTTCCGCCGCGGGCGCGCCCGCGGCGCACGCCGGACACGAGGGGAGCCACACGTGACCGGATTCCGTGACCCTCACGAAGGAGCAGGAATGGCCCATCGAAAGCGGCCGAGGCTGCGCCGCGCGATAGCGCTGGCGTCGGCGGCCGTGCTCACGCTCGGCATCATGACCGGACCGGGATCCCCGCCGGCGTCGGCGGCGGCGCCGACCTGGGGCGCCGGCGCGGTCAACGTGCTGGTCTTCCACGGCCCGGTGGACCAGCAGGACGACCCGGTCAACCGCGCCGTCGCGGCCGTGCGCAAGCTCGGCACCGAGAACGGCTTCACCGTCCGGGTGTCCACCAACCCGGCCGACTTCAACAGGGACAACCTCGCCAAGTACCGCGGCGTGGTGTTCCTGTCCGCCAACGGCGTCACGCTCAACGACGCCCAGGAGGCGGCCTTCCAGGCGTACGTCAAGGGCGGCGGCGGCTTCGTCGGCGTCCACGACGCGGCCCGGGCCCAGCCGGGCTCGGAGTGGTTCACCGGCCTGATCGGCACGCGGCCGGTTCCGCTCGCCGAGGCCCTGCGCGCCGCCGGACACGACGTACTCGTCGCGTCCGGCGGCGACGCCGCGGCCCGCCCGCCGGCCGGCTTCCCGGTGGAGGACCTCACCGGTCCGTTCAACTTCGGTCGGATCGCGCTGGGCACGATGCTGAGCCGCCCGCGGCTGCTGGTGCGGGAGCTGGCCGGCCGCGCGGGCACCGACGCGGTCGGGTACATCTTCGCCGCGGTCAACGATCGCTACGCGGAGGCCGCGACGGCGCTGGTCGGACGCTGGCGCCCGGACGTGGTCGTGCACGAGCCGCTGTGCGGCGCGGGTGCGGTGGCCGCGGCCCGCCACGACGTGCCGGCCGTGCTGCACGGCAACACGCTCTTCGACGATGCGCTGCTCCTCTCGGTCACGGTCGGGAAGATGCGGCCACGGGTCGACGTGCCGGCCAGCGCCGCGGTGCTCCGCATCACCCCCGACAGCCTGGTGCCGGGTGCGAGCGGCCAGCCGATGCGCCCGCTCGGCTACGGCGGCGGCGCCAGCCTCCCCCAGTCGTTGCGCGAACCGGGGACGCGCCCCCGGATCCTGGTCAGCCACAGCACGATCGCGGGCCCGGGCTCGACCTCGGTGCTGGACCGGATCGTCAAGCTCGCCCCGGAGATCGACGCGGAGTTCGTGCTGCTCCGCGCCGTCGACCGGCTGGCCGGCCGGAGCCTGCCGCCGAACGTGCGGGCGGTCGGTTGGGCGCCGGTGCCCGAGGCCCTGGAAAACGCGAGCGCGATCGTCCACCACGGCGGCGCGGGCACGATCCTCGCGGCGCTCTCGGCGGGCGTGCCGCAGCTCGTCACGCCGGGGCCGGGCGACCGGGCACACAACGCGGCGGCGGTCGCCAACCGCGGCGCGGGCCTGGCCGTGCCGGTCAAGCGGATCGACGCCACGGTGCTGCGTCGCCTGATCGACGACGCGGCCCTGCGTGCGGCGTCGGGCGAGGTTGCCACGGAGATCGCCGCGATGCCCGCACCGACCGAGATCGCCTCGACCGTCTTCGCCAAGTTCGGCTGACCCGCCGGGCCAACGGCGCGGCTAGCCGCGCCCGGATAGGACGTCGCGGTAGTGCGGGTTGAACATGATCCCCAGGATGTTTTCGAACGGGTCCGTGACCGTGGCGGTGATGAAGCCCTCCCCGCGGTCCCGCGGCTGCTCCCGCACCGTCGCACCCATCGCCGTCAGCCGTTCCAAAGCGGCGTCGACGTCGTCGACGTGCCAGTAGGCCACCACCCCGCCCGCGCCCGTCGGCGTGCCTTCCGGCGCGAACGACCGGGCGATCAACCCCAGCTCCTGCTGGTAGTCACCGAGCCGGAACTCCGCGTAACCATCCGGCACCTCGAAGTAGGGTTCGATGCCGAGCAGGTCCGCATACCACCGCTTGGCCGCGGCCAGGTCATCGGTCCAGTAGCTCATCGTCGCGATCCCCCGGAGCATTTCCGATCCCCTTCCTCGTCCTTTGATGACACCGACGCTAGCGGCCACCACCGACACTTTCCGGCGGAGCTAGTCTCGATCACGAACGCCCCCCTCGTGTTTGGAGCAACCCCATGGCAACCGACGCCGACCGCGTCATCGCGGTGCTGCGCACCGGCCACGACGACCTCGCCGCCCGGGTCGCCGGGTTCACCGCCGACGACCTCGCCCGGCCCTCCGGGGCCAGCGAGTGGGACATCTCCCAGGTGCTCAGCCACCTCGGCAGCGGTGCGGAGATCAACCTCGCCACCCTCGAAGCCGGCATCGCGGGCAGCACCCCGCCGGACGGCGAGTTCAACAAGACCGTCTGGGCCAAGTGGGACGGAGCCTCCCGGCAGGAGCGCGCCGACTGGGTCGTCACGGCCAACGAGGCGCTGGTCAAGCGCTACGAGTCGCTCGACGACCAGCAGCGCGAGAGCGTCCGCGTCACGTACGCCTGGATGCCCGCCCCGGTCGACGTCGCGTTCCTGAGCGTGACGCAGGGTTCGCGGGACATCGGCCTGTCCGAGGTGCTGCACGCCCTGCGCACCTTCGACGACGACGGCTCGATCAG
>NZ_JBFAIU010000264.1:0-10858 GCF_040654855.1 Asanoa sp. NPDC050611 | reverse complement strand
TCGCCCGCGCGCGCCGCCGGCCCGCCCGCCCTCGTCGCGCGCGACGACCGCGGCGCGCTCGCCGTCTACGTCGACGCCGTCGCGCCGTTGCCGGCGTTCGAGCCGCACGCGTCGGCGTACGTCGTCGGCCTGGGCGCCGGCGAGGCCATCGAGCGGATCCTGCGGCTGGTCGGTCACGCGGGCATCGGCGCGGACCTGGACCCGGCCAAGCTCGGCGTCCGCTTTCCGGGCGAGGGCCGGCAGACGGTCGGCCTGCCCGCCCGCAACCCCCGCTTCACCGGCCGCGAGGACGAGATCCGCCGCCTGCGCGCCCACTTCCGCGCGCACGGGGGTGACGGCCTGCCCTGGCCGGTGCCGGTCGTGCTGCGCGGCATGGGCGGCGTCGGCAAGACCGCGATCGCGCTGGAGTACGCACACCGCTTCGCGAGCGCGTACGACGTCGTGTTCTGGCTCGACGACGACGCGCCGGCGGACCCCGCGCCGCCACTGACCGCCGGCGGCTCGTACCCCCGGTGGCTGGTCGTCCACGACCACGCGGGAGACCTCGAACGGGTGATCCAGCGGTTGCCGGCCGGCGCGGGACACCTGCTGCTGACCTCGCGGGACACGCCGTGGCAGGACCTCGTGCACGCACTGTCGATCGACGTGCTCCCGCGGCCGGCGAGCATCCGGCTGCTCCGCGGCTACCTGCCGATGATCGAGCCGGAGCAGGCGATGGCCCTCGCGGCCGCCGTCGGTGACCTGCCGCTGGCGCTGCGGGCCGCCGGCGAGTGGCTGTCGTCCACCGGCGCACCCGTCGACGAGTACGTGCGCCAGGTGGCACACGCCGGCGTGTCGGGCGTCGAGCAGGCCTGGTCGCGCTCGCTGGAGCGGCTGCGCGAGGAGTACCCGCCGGGGTTCCACCTCCTGCTGCACCTCGCGACGCTGGCGCCGGAGATCGGCCTCGACATCGTCTACGCCGACGAGTTCGCCGCCGCCCTCGCCGGGGTGAACCCCGCGACCGCCACCCGGCCCTACCGCGCCCTGCTCGTGCAGCACATCAACCGCCTGGCGCTGCTCCGGCTCGACGTGGGCGCGCGGGAGATCCACGTCCACCCGCTGCTGCAGCACCTCGTGCGCCGCGAGCTGTCCGGCGCGGACCTCGACGAGATCCGGCACCGCATGCACGGCGTGCTCGCCGCGATGCGCCCGGCCGCGGGCCCGGAGGATCCCGCCTCGTGGCCGCGGCTGCGGCTGCTGTGGCCGCACCTCGCCCCCTGCGCCGCCGTGGACTGCGCGGACCCGGCCGTCCGCGAGCTGCTGCTCGACCAGGTGCGGCACGCGTGGCTGAGCGGCGACCTCGCGACCGGCCACGAGCTGGCGTCCCGAACCGGCGCCGCGTGGCTCGGGGACACCCGGGACGGGCTGCCCGGGCAGGCGCTGCGGCTCCGCCACATGCTCGCCGGTCTCATCCGCGACCAGGGCGGGTTCGAGCCGGCGTACGCGCTCGACCAGGAGGTGCTGGCCGAGCAGCAGCGCGTGGCCGCGGCGGATCACCCGGACGCCCTGGAGACGGCGGGTGGCGTGGCCGCCGACCTCCGCGCGCTCGGCCGCTACGCCGAGGCCATCTCCCTGGCCGAGCGGACCGTCGCCAGCTGCACCGCCGCCTTCGGCCCGGACCACCCGGCCACGCTCACGGCCCGGTCGAGCCTCGCCACCTCCCTGCGTCTCGCCGGGCACGTCCGGTCGGCGGGCGACGCGGACCAGCAGGTCTACGACCGCCGCCGGGCCGTCCTCGGCGACCGGCATCCGAGGACCCTCGCCTCGGCCGGCGCGCTCGGGCGCGACCTGCGCGAGCGGGGCGAGTACCGCAACTCCGTCGCGCTGCTGCGGACCGTGCGCGCCGCGACGGAGGAGACGTTCGGCCCGGACGCGGTGCCCACGCTGCTCGCGTCGGCCAACCTGGCCGTCTCGCTGCGCTGCGCCGGGCTCGCGGAACTGGCCGCGCCGCTGCTGGAGGAGGCGTACGAGCAGCTCAACGAGCGGCTCGGCCCGAACAGCCCGTACACGCTGGCCTGCCGGCACAGCCGGGCGACCAACCTCGTGGCGCTCGAGCACCTGGGCAGCGCCGCGGCCGAGTTGGAGCACGTCCAGCTCATGTACGAGGGCGACCTCGGGCCGCGACACCCGTACGCCCTCGCCTGTGCCAACAACCGGGCCGTCGCCAGCCGCAGCGCGGGCGACCGCACGTTCGCCCGATCGCTGTGCGAGGAGGCCGACCGGGGGCTGCGCGAGGTGCTCGGCCCCGACCACCCGCACGCGCTGGCCGTGCGGATGAACCTCGCGATCCTGCGCGCCGAGGAGGGCGACATGCCGGCCGCGGGTGAGCTGGCCCGCGTGGTGGCCGTCGACGCGGCCCGGGTGCTGGGCGCGGACCACCCGGACACGCTGCGCGGGCAGGTCAACCTCGCGCTGATGACGGGTCGTCCGGAGGAGCCGCTCGGGCGGCTCGAAGCCGTGCTCGGCGCCAAGCATCCGGCCGTCCGCGCGGCGGGGGAGCGGGTGTACCTGCACCGCACGCTCGACCCGCACCTGTTCTGACCACCACGATCGCGAGCCGGGAGGCGGGGGCATGGACCGGGTGGAGACCTGGGACGGGCGCACCTTGCGGATGGACGTGTCCGGCAACGCCCGTGGGCGGCCGGTGTTCCTCCTCCACGGCACTCCCGGCAGCCGGGTCGGGCCGAAGCCGCGGGCCAGCGTCCTCTACCGGCTCGGCGTGCGGCTCATCTGCTACGACCGCCCGGGGTACGGCGGCTCCGACCGGGATCCCGACCGGAGCGTGGCCGACGCCGCCAAGGACATCGAGGCGATCGCGGACCACCTCGGCATCGACCGGTTCGCGGTGGTCGGCCGGTCCGGTGGCGGGCCGCACGCGCTGGCCGCCGCCGCCCTCCTGCCGGAGCGGGTCACGGGTGCTGTCGTGCTCGTCGGCCTGGCGCCGGCGAACGCGCACGGCCTCGACTGGTTCCAGGGCATGACCGACGCCAACGTCAGCGGCTACCGGACCGCCAGCCTCGACCGGCAGAAGCTGGTCGAGCGGCTGCGGCTGCGGGCCGACCGGGCGCGGCGGGACCCGCACCAGCTCGTCGACGAGCTGCGCAGCCAGATGACCGACCCGGACCTGCGAGTGGTCGGCGACTTCGCGATCCGCGCGCTGCTCGCGCAGACCTATCTGGAGGCCCTGCGCGCCGGCCCGTACGGGTGGATCGACGACGTGCTGGCGCTGCGCGCCCAGTGGGGCTTCCGGCCCGAGTACATCCGCCCGCCGGTGCTGCTGTGGCACGGGGCGGACGACAACTTCTCGCCGGCCAGCCACACCCGGTGGCTCGCCGCCCGGATCCCGCGCGCCGACGTGCGGGTGCAGGCGCAGACGGCCCATTTCGGCGCCATGCAGGTGCTGCCGGAGATGCTGGCCTGGCTCGTGGACGCCGCGGCCGGTCGTGCGGGCCGCGGGTCGGCGGAGGATGTCACGTTCGAGGAGTGAGTCGGTTATACGACCCGCCGGGCGGATTGTTCTTGGCGGGGGATGGGTGACGATGGTCAACATGGACAGCCAGACCCGGATCTCCTTGTTCCGCAACGTGTCCGGGCAGCGGGTGCGGCTGGTGGCCGCCGCCCTCGCCGGCGTGGCGGCGGTGATCCTGGTGGCACCCGCGTGGTGGGGTCGGGTCGTCCTGGCGGTCCTGCGCTTTCTCGGCGGGATCTGGCCGGCGGTGGCGCTGCTGGCCGTCGCCGGGCTGATCGCCCGGCTGTGGTGGGTCGCCCGGCCACCCGCGGACCGCCGCCGGCGCCGCCCGGCGGCCGTGCAGCTGCCGCTGTTCGTACACGTCGGTCTGCTGCTCGTGTTGTCGATGGTCGTCGCACTGCTGATCGGATTCCTGCTGTGGCAGGCGTTCGGCCGGCCGGACGTGAGCAACGCGGCTCCGGCGCCGCTGCCGGGCGGCGTGCCGCCGGTGGGCACCGGGCGGTGGACGACGCAGAACACCCTCGACGCGCTGAAGATCGTGCTGTCGATCGTCGGCGGCCTCGGCGCGGTCGTCGCGCTGACGGTGGCCTACCGCCGCCAGCAGCACGGCGAGGCCGCGGAGTACCGCGAGGACACGAAGCTGTTCACGGAACGGTTCGCGAAGGCCGCCGAACTGCTCGGCGACACCCAGGCGGCGGTCCGGCTGGCCGGGGTCTACGCGATGGCGGCCCTGGCCGACGACTGGCGGGACGGTCGCCAGTCCTGCATCGACGTGCTCTGCGCCTACCTGCGCATGCCGCACACCGAGTCGGGCGGCGAAGGGTCGGCGGCCACCCGCGACCCGCGGGAGGAGCGCGAGGTGCGCCACACCGTGCTGCGCCTCGTCCGCGACCACCTGCGCCTGCCCACCGACAGCGACGGCAGCTGGCGGGGGCACTCCTTCGACTTCACGGGCGCGGTCTTCGAGGGCGGCGACCTCGGTCGCATCACGGTCGACGGCGCGACGCAGCTCAACTTCTCCGGCGCCCGGTTCGAGCGCGGCCAGATGTCCTTCGCCGGTGCCGACCTCGCGGGCGGCACGGTGTCCTTCCACCGGGCCGCGTTCGCCGGCGGGGAGACGTCCTTCGAGACGGCGCGGTTCTCCGACGGCGACATCGACTTCGGCGGGGCGGCGTTCGCGGGCGGCGACGTCTCCTTCGCGCACGCCGAGTTCTCCGGCGGCAGCCTGTCGTTCGAGAAGGTCGTCTTCTCCGCCGGCAACGTCTCCTTCGAGCACGCGGTGTTCTCCGGCGGCGGGGTCTCCTTCGAGCAGGCCGAGTTCTCCGGCGGGGTGGTGTCCTTCGAGGAGGCGACGATCCCGGCCGGCCAGATCTCCCTCGACCTCACCGACTTCTCCGGCGGGGAGGTCTCGTTCACCGGGGTCGTGTTCGAAGGGGGAGCGGTGTCGTTCCGGCAGGCGAGCTTCTCCGGGGCTCAGGTCCTCTTCGAGGGCGCCCGGTTCGAGGCCGACACGGTGTCGTTCGTGGGAGCGGAGTTCTCGGCCGGCGACGTCTCGTTCGCGGAGGCCGAGTTCACGGGTTCCGACGTGTCGTTCCTCGACGCGGAGTTCTCCGGCGGCGCGGTGAGCTTCGCCGACTCGGTCGTGCCCGAGGACGCGCCCGAGGCCGGGCCGGCGTTCGACCCCGCGCTGGTGGACAACCCGCCACCCGGCCTGCGCCTGCCACCGCAGCCGCGGGCCGCGGTCCGCGTCGTCGCACAGGCCGGGCCGGTCGAGCCGCCTAGTTGACCGGCAGCAGCGCGGTGCCGCCACCCTTGATCGAGCGGGTGTACGTGCGCCCGCTGTCCCAGGAGAAGCACTTCACGCCGCGGTTGCCCATGTCCCACTCGGCCGCGGTCGGGTAGTAGTAGATCGTGCCCGTGCGGAACGCCAGGTTGTTGTCCTTGGGCAGCTCGGCGTAGTCGGCGACGGTCTCGAGGCACGCCTTGTGGATGGCCTCCCCGTCGTCGATGAAGGTCTTGTAGGGCTTGTTCGGGGCGTCGTAGATGCCGACGAACTCGCTGCGGTGCGCCTTCTTGCAGTCGACCGCGGCCATCTCCTTGACGACCTCGTCGGAGATCTTCGGCGTGAAGCAGCCGTAGTGCAGCGGGGAGGCCTTCGCGAGCGCGCCCTTCAGCGAGCCCTCGCGGGAGGCCATGCTGCTGTCGTCGAGCGAGCGCGTCTCCGCGACGTCGCACCGGTACCAGCGGGAGCCGCCCTGCCACGCCTCCGGCGCCGGCAGCACCAGGCCGAGGGCCAGCCGGGCCGTGCGCCAGTCGCCGCCGAGGTAGCCGCGGGCCTTCGCCTCGCACGCCCCGAACGCCGCCTGGTACGTCTTCTCGCCCGCCTCCGGCGGCTTGCCGCCGGCCTGCGTGAACTCTCCGACGTGGACCGTCTCGGTCATGTGCGTGGCGGCGCAGTCGACCGGCGCGTACGCGGCCAGGTAGCCGGACTCCACGGCCGTGGGGTGGCAGACGCCGGCGTCGGGCACGAACGGCTTCGGCTCGCTCATCGGCCGCCAGTCGTCGGACAGGTCGCCGTCGACGCCGGCCGGGCTGCTGCCGCAGGCCGCGAGCGCGAGGGTCGCCACCAGGCCCGCCAGGCCCACCGTCCACCGCCGTCGCATCCGCGCATCCCTCCCCAGGGCCGGGTCGAGGGCAACCCTACGGGGAACGGCGCCGGGTTCGTACACTGGCCCGGTGACCCGACCGTCGCCGATCGTCGCCCCCAGCATCCTCGCCGCCGACTTCGCCCACCTCGCCGACGAGGTGCGACTGGTCGAGGACGAGGCCGACTGGTTGCACATCGACGTCATGGACAACCATTTCGTCCCGAACCTGACGATCGGGCTCCCGGTGGTGCAGAGCCTGCGGCCGGTCTCGCAGCTTCCGTTCGACGTGCACCTGATGATCGACGAGCCGCGCCGCTGGGCGCCCGCCTACGCCGACGCCGGGGCATACAACGTCACCTTCCACGTCGAGGCGAGCGAGAACCCGGTCGCGCTGGCCAAGGACCTGCGGGCCGCCGGCGCCAAGGCCGGCCTGGCGATCGACCGGGACACCCCGATCGAGCCCTACCTGGAGCTGCTGCCGAGCTTCGACACCCTGCTGGTGATGACCATCAAGGCCGGCTTCGGCGGGCAGCGCTTCCTGCCGGAGCTGCTGGAGAAGGTCCGCAAGGTGCGGGCGGCGCGCGAGAGCGGCCACCTGGAGCTGCGCATCGAGGTCGACGGCGGGATCGCCGCCGACACGATCGAGCAGGCCGCGGCGGCGGGCGCAGACGCGTTCGTCGCCGGCACCGCCGTCTACGGCGCCGACGACCCCGCCGCCGCGATCCGCCGGTTACGAGCCCTCGCGGCCGGGCAGTCATGAGCGAGCGCAGCGAGCGCGGGCGGCTCAGTGAGCCTCGCTCTTGCTCCGCCGACCGGAGGAAGGCGGCGGCATGAGTGAACGCGACGAGGTCGCGCTTGAGCCGGCCAACAAGCTCGGTCTCATCCTGATCGTCGACGACGACGAGGACATCGCCCGGTTCGTCGGCATCAGCCTCAAGCTGCACGGCTTCGACGTCATGCACGCCGCCGACGGGCAGGAGGCGCTCGAGGTCATCGAGGCGGCCCGCCCCGACCTGTGCGTGGTCGACCTGATGATGCCGCGCATCGACGGGGTGGAGCTGACCCGCCGGCTGCGCGCCGACCCGATGACCGCCGCGCTGCCGATCATCATGCTGACCGCCAAGGGGCTGACCGTCGACAAGGTCTTCGGCCTGACCGCCGGTGCCGACGACTACATGGTCAAGCCGTTCGACACGTCGGAGCTCGTCGCCCGGGTCGAGTCCACGCTGCGCCGCAACCGGGAATACCGGGAGGTCTCGCCGCTGACCGGCCTGCCCGGCAACACGCGGATCGGCCGCGAGATCACCGACCGGGTGCGCACCGGCGCGGACTACGCGGTCGCCTACATCGACATCGACCGGTTCAAGAGCGTCAACGACGTGTACGGCTTCGGCCGCGGCGACGAGTTCATCGGCGCGCTGGCCCGCAGCCTGCACCGGGCGGTCATCGCGGCCGGCCTCCCGCCCGCGTTCCTCGGCCACATCGGCGGCGACGACTTCGTGATCGTCTGCGCGCCGGCGCAGGTCAGGCCGCTGTCCGAGCAGGCGGTCCTCGACTTCGAGAAGACCACGGACGGGCTCTACGACGAGCGGGACGCGGCCCGCGGGTACGTCGAGGTGCGCGACCGGCGCAACAACATCCAGCGGGCCGCGCTGGTCACGCTCTCCATCGGGGTGGCGCTGTCCAGCGGCGAGCGGCGGTTCACCGACCCGCGCGAGATCATCGCGCTGGCCAACGAGATGAAGAGCGTGGCGAAGAGCCAGCCGGGCTCGTACGTGGCCGTCGACCGCCGCCTTTCGGCCGGCTGAGCGGTTTGCCCGGCCGTGTCCGTGGGCGGCGCCGCATGTGAGGTAGGTCGCCTGTCGATCGCCGTTCCGAGGATTGCGTGTAAGACTTGACCCAACCCACCACGCGCTGGCGGGACTCGGTGAAATTCCGAACCGGCGGTGATCCGGGGGCCTGGCCTGGCCCCTGGTAAGCCCGCGACCCGGTCGAGAGCCACATCCTCGAGCGGTGGACCTGGTGAGAACCCAGGGCCGACGGTTGGGCGGCCACGAAGGCGGCCCAGACAGTCCGGATGGGAGACAGCGCGAGGGCGGATGGCCGCGCCGTTCTCCGGCGCCGCCGTCGGGCGGCCTGTGCTGTGCCGTCCCGAGCCGCGCTTGCTGCCCTTTCCCACACCCTGCCCGCGCCGCGTGACCACGGCGAACGGGAAGGAAACGGGCATGGCGAGCGGCGGCGTCTCGATCGACGAGGCGATGCGACGCGCGATAGAGCTCGGCGCGCGGGGCCTCGGCACCACCAGCCCCAACCCGGTGGTCGGCTGCGTCCTGCTCGACGCGGCCGGCGAGGTGGTCGGCGAGGGCTTCCACGCGTACGCCGGCGGGCCGCACGCCGAGATCGTCGCGCTCGCACAGGCTGGCGAGCGGGCGCGCGGCGGCACCGCGGTCGTCACGCTGGAGCCCTGCAACCACACCGGCCGCACCGGCCCCTGCACGCGTGCGCTGATCAACGCGGGCGTCGCGAAGGTGGTCGTCGGGGTGGCCGACCCGGACCCGGTCGCCCGGGGCGGCGCCGAGACGCTGCGGGCCGCCGGCGTCGACGTCGTGATGGGCGTCCGCGAGCCCGAGGCCGAGGCCGGCAACATCGCGTGGCTGACCAGCGTGCGGCGTGGCTGGCCGTTCGTCACCTGGAAGTACGCCGCGACCCTCGACGGGCGCTCCGCCGCCGCCGACGGCACCAGCATGTGGATCACCTCCGAGGCTGCCCGCATGGACGTGCACGCGCTGCGCTGCGCCAGCGACGCCGTCATGGTCGGCATCGGCACCGTGCTCACCGACGACCCCCGGCTCACCGCGCGCAACCTGCGCGACGGCTCCCTGGCCATCCGCCAGCCGCTGCGTGTGGTCGTGGACAGCGCCGGGCGTACCCCCGCAAATGCCAAGGTCCGCGACAACGCCGCGCCGACCTGGATCGCCACCGCCGAGGCGGTCGGCGCCGGCCCCGACGGCAAGGTCGACCTGCAGGCCCTGCTCGCGGCCCTGGCCGTCCGCGGCGTCCGCTCGGTGCTGCTGGAGGGCGGCCCGCGACTGGCCGGGGCGTTCCTCGGCGCCGGGCTGGTCGACAAGGTGGTCGGCTACTTCGCGCCCAAGCTGCTCGGCGCCGGTCCGGCCGCGCTCGCCGACGCGGGCGTGTCGACCATCGGCGAGGTCATCGACCTCGACCTCATCGACGTCACGCGGGTCGGCCCTGACCTGCGGTTCACCGCTGTGCCACGCAAGAAGGAGGGCTGACCCGATGTTCACCGGCATCATCGAGGAGCTCGGCGAGATGGTCGGCTGGACGCCGACCGGCGAGGACTCCGGCCTGATCGCCATCCGCGGCAAGACCGTCGTGGACGACCTGAAGCACGGCGACTCGATCTCGGTCAACGGCGTCTGCCTGACCGCGGTCGAGATCTCCGCCGACGGGTTCACGGCCGACGTGATGGGCGAGACGCTGCGCCGCTCGTCGCTCGGCGAGCTGCACCCCGGCGACCCGGTCAACCTCGAGCGCGCCGCCCGGCTCGACACCCGGCTCGGTGGCCACCTCGTGCAGGGGCACGTCGACGGCGTCGCCCGGATCGTCGGTCGGGAACCGGCCGAGCAGTGGACCACGGTCACGTTCGAGCTGCCCGCGGCGATCCGGCGGTACGTGGTGGAGAAGGGCTCGATCACCGTCGACGGCGTCTCGCTGACGGTGATGGAGGCGGGCGACGACACGTTCTCGGTCGGGCTGATCCCGACGACGCTGTCGCTGACCACGCTGGGGCACAAGCAGATCGGGGACCTCGTCAACCTCGAGGTCGACGTCATCGCGAAGTATGTCGAACGGCTCCTGGGGGAGAGGTCATGACGTTGTCCACAGTGGAAGAGGCCGTCGCCGCGATCGCGGCGGGCAAGCCGGTCGTGGTCGTCGACGACGAGGACCGGGAGAACGAGGGCGACCTCATCTTCGCCGCCGAGCTGGCGACGCCGGAGCTGCTCGCGTTCACGGTCCGCTACACGTCCGGCTACATCTGCGCGCCTCTCACCGAGGAGGACGCCGACCGGCTCGAGCTGCCGCCGATGTACCACACCAACCAGGACCGGCGCGGCACCGCGTACACGGTGACGGTCGACGCCCGTGAGGGGGTCGCCACCGGCATCTCGGCCGCGGACCGGGCCCACACGATCCGGCTGCTGGCCTCGGTCGACACGACCGCCGGCGACCTGTCCCGCCCCGGGCACGTCGTGCCGCTGCGGGCCAAGGCCGGCGGCGTGCTGCGCCGCCCGGGCCACACCGAGGCCGCCATCGACCTCGCGGTGCTCGCGGGCCTGCGCCCGGCCGGTGTGCTGTGCGAGCTGGTCAACGACGACGGCACCATGATGCGCCTGCCCGACCTGGAGAAGTTCGCCGCCGAGCACGACCTGCCGCTGATCTCCATCGCCGACCTGATCGCCTACCGGCGGCACCACGAGAAGCAGGTCGAGCGGGTCGTCGAGACGCGCATCCCGACCGAGCACGGCGTGTTCACCGCGTTCGGCTACCGCTCCACCCACGACTCGGCGGAGCACGTGGCGATGGTCTACGGCGACCTGAGCGACGGCGCGGACGTGCTGGTCCGCGTGCACTCCGAGTGCCTGACCGGCGACGTGTTCGGGTCGCTGCGCTGCGACTGCGG
>NZ_JBFAIU010000263.1:0-11021 GCF_040654855.1 Asanoa sp. NPDC050611 | reverse complement strand
TAGCCCGCCGAGGCCCGAGAACCCGATGAACACCACCAGCCAGCCGACGAACATCCGCCGGCGCCCGAGCAGGTCCGCGGCGCGGCCGCCGCCGAGGAGGGCGAAGATCTCCGCGAAGGTCGACGGCGGGACCTGGTCGGCGTCCGTGCCCACGATCATGGTCGGGACGCTCAGGCCGCGTACCTGCTCGGTGTAGTCGAAGTCCTGCATCATCCACGCGCCGATCTTGTCGAGCAGGCGCGGGAAGTCCTCGGGGCGCGGCGCGACCTTCTGGTAGAGCTGGTACATCGGGGTATCCACCATGAACTCCGCGGCGGCCGCGCTGACCTGGCCCTGCTGGGCCCGCAGCTCCGGGTAGACCGCGTCCGGTGTCAGGTAGATGGACGCCATCACCAGCTTGCGCACCTTCGCCGGGTAGTCGGACGCCGTCTGCATGGCGACGCCGCCGCCCAGTGAGTAGCCCACCACGTCCGGGCGGTCCAGCCCCAGGTGGTCGATCAGCGCCGCGATGTCGGCGGCCATGTCCGCGAGGGTGATCGGGCGGTCGATGTCGGCCGTGCGGCCGTGGCCCTGCAGGTCGACGGTGATCACCTCGTGCGCGGCGGCCAGCTGCCCCAGCACCGGGCCGAACATCTCGCCCGAACCGAGCCCGCCGTGCAGCAGGATCAGGGGTCGGCCGGAGCCGCGCCGCTCGTAGTAGAGGTTGATGCCGTTGACCTCGGCGTAGTTGCCGTTGCCGGCGGTGTCCTCGGTCCAGTCGGTGACGGTCATGGTGTGCACTCCCCGATTTCAGGCGCCCCATCCGGCGGCCGTTCCGCCCACCCTAGTGCTCCTGACCGTCTCGAAATACCCCGAGCGCCGGTAGGCCCCGATCGGGTCGGGGTCCAGGCCCATGTCGGCGCGTAGATCGCGCAGCATCGGCCGCACGTCGGTGTGGTAGGCGTCCATCAACACGTCGTTGGCGCCCAGCACGTCACCGGACGATTGCGCGGCGGCCAACGCCGACCGGTCCACGAGCAGCGCTTTGGCGGTGGCTTCCTGGACGTTGCACACCGACCGGATCACCGCCTGGATCTTCGGCTCGATGTTGTGACACTGGTCGAGCATGAACGCCACCCCCGCGTCGGCCCGCAACGCGTCCGCCGACACGATCTCGGACATGATCCGGAACAGCTGGAACGGATCCGCCGCACCGACCATCAGGTCATCGTCGGCGTAGAACCGCGAGTTGAAATCGAACCCACCCAACTTCCCCGCCCGCAGCAACACCGCCACGATGAACTCGATGTTCGTACCCGGAGCATGATGCCCGGTATCGATCACCACCTGCGCCCGCTCACCCAACGCCAGACAATGCGCGTACGCCGTCCCCCAGTCCGGCACATCCGTGGTGTAAAAAGCCGGCTCGAACAACTTGTACTCCACCAACATCCGCTGCCCGGCACCCAACCGCTCATACGTGGCGGCCAGCGCCGCGGCGAGCCGGTCCTGCCGCACCCGGATAATGTCCTGCCCCGGATAGTTCGTCCCGTCCGCGAACCACAACTTCAAATCCCGCGACCCCGTCGCGTCCATGATGTCGACACACTCCAACACATGCGCCAACGCCTTCGCCCGCACCCGTTCGTCCGGATGACACACCGACCCCAACCGGTAATCATCATCCTGGAACGTGTTCGTGTTGATCGTCCCGAGCCCGACCCCACGCTCCTTCGCATACCCCGCCAGATCCCCGTAATCGTCAACCTTGTCCCACGGAATATGCAACGCCACCGTCGGCGCCACCCCCGTGAACCGATGCACCGTCGCCGCATCCGCGATCTTCTCGTACGGATCCCGCGGCACACCCTCCTGCGCGAACACCTTGAACCGCGTACCCGAATTCCCGAACGCCCACGACGCCGTCTCGATCCGCTGCTCCCGCAGCGCGTGCAGGTCCGCCATCACGACACCTCCAGGTGGAAGACCTCGTCGAGCACGAGGAAACCGCGATCCGGCCGGCCGCCCGGCAGGTCGGCGAAGAACGGCGCCATCTCCGCCTGCCAGCGGGCGTTGACCTCGGTCGCCTCCATCGCGTCCAGGGACGCGTCGAGGTCCGCGGTCAGGAAGTAGCCCACCAGCAGACCGTCGTCCCGCAGGAACAGCGAATAGTCGTGCCACCCGGCGGACCGTAGTGCGGCCAGCATGTCCGGCCACACCGCGGCGTGGCGGCGCCGGTACTCCTCCAGCCGATCGGGCTTCACCTGAAGCGTGAAACAGACCCGGCGCACGCCACCCTCCACAGCGGACTCAGAAGTCGAACTGGTCGATGTTGGACGCTTCGAACGTGAACGGGTCGCCCAGCACGATCTCACCGTTCTTGCCGACCGTGTACTCGCCGAGCTTGCCCGCCTTGAACTTGTCGCCCTCCTTGCCGGTGATGATTCCGGAGGCCAGGGCGCCACCCGCGTAGGCAGCCAGGTAGCCGAGGTCGGCCGGGTTCCACAGCGCGAACGCCTTGCAGGTGCCGTCCTTGACGAACGCGCGCATCTGGTTCGGCGTGCCGAGACCGGTCAACTGCACCTTGCCCTTGTACGAGGACCCGGACAGGTAACGGGCGGCGGCGGCCACCCCGACGGTGGTCGGCGAGATGATGCCCTTGAGGTTCGGGTGCTTGGACAGCAGGCCCTGCGCCTCCTGGAACGACTTCTCGTCCTGGTCGTCGCCGTAGACCGTGTCGACCAGCTTCAGCTTGCTGTACTCCGGCTTGGCCAGCTCGGTCTTCATCATCTCGATCCAGGCGTTCTGGTTCGTCGCGTTCGCCGTCGCCGACAGGATCGCGATCTCGCCGCCCTCGGGACCCACCGCGTCCGAGATCAGCTTGATCTGGGACTTCGCGATGCCGTCCGCGGTCGCCTGGTTGACGAACACGTCCCGGCACTGCGGGTTGGTGTCCGAGTCGTACGTGACCACCTTCGCGCCCGCGGTCTTGGCCTCGGTCAGGGCGCCGCAGATGGCGTCCTTGTCGTTGGCGGACACCACGATCACGTCGGTCTGCTGCTGCGAGAGCGTGTTGATGTAGGAGACCTGCGCGGACGGGCTCGCCTCCGACGGGCCGGTCTGCGAGTACGTGCCCTTGAACTCCTCGACGGCGGACTTGCCGCCCTTGTTGTCCGAGGTCTCGAAGTACGGGTTGTTCACCTGCTTGGGCAGGAAGGCGATCTTCAGGCCCTCCTTGATGGCGCCCGTGGAGTTGCCCGTGTCGCCGCTGCCCGAGCCGGTGCCGGCGTCGCCGCCGTCGTCGGCACAGGCGCCCATGGCCAGCGTCAGCGCCGCGAGTGCGGTCGCGGCGACGACGCGTACACCTGTGATCCTCATGGTTGGGTCCTTTCCTCAGGGGGTCGTCGACGCAGCCGCCCGCGTGCCATCCGCACCACGTTGGGCCCGACGACGGAAGCGATGAGCAGCGTTCCGGTGACGATCGTCAACGCGTTGGCCGGGACGTCGGCCAGTTGCAACGCGTTGCGGAGAGTGCCGAGGAGCGCGACCGCGGCGACCACACCGAGCAGGCCACCGCGACCGCCGAAGATGGACACGCCGCCCAGCAACACCGCCGCCACCACCGACAGCTCGAGGCCGTTGGCGTTGTCGGCCCGGGCAGACGCGAACCGGAACGTCCAGAAGACGCCCGCCAGCGCGGCGACCACACCCGTCGCCACGAACAACCAGAACTTGGTGCGCATGACCGCGATCCCGGAGTACGCGGACGCCTCGGCGTTGTTCCCGATCGCGTAGAGCGCCCGCCCGACCGGCGTCGCGTGCAGCAGCACCCCGAACAGCAGCGCCAGCACCGCGACCACGAGGACGAACCACGGGACCACCGTGCCGGGCAACGGCGCGATCATGTTCCGCGTCCAGTCGACCGGGTAGTCGGCCACCGCGCGGTCGCCGAGCACCACGTAGGCCAGGCCGCGGTAGAGCGCCAGCGTGCCGATCGTGACCGCGAGCGACGGCAGGCCGAACACCGTGACGAAGATGCCGTTGACCGCGCCCAGCACCGCGCCGAGCACCAGGCTGATCGCGATCAGCAGGGGCAGCGAGGTCACGCCGGCGTGCCAGAGCTGACCGAGCACGCTGCAGGTCAGGCCGACGGTGCTGGCCACGCTCAGGTCGATCTCGCCGGTGATGATGATCAGCGTCATGGGCAGCGCGATCAGCGCGATCGGGATCGCCTCGAGGATCACGAACCGGTAGAAGCGCGGGTTGCCGACGCCGTCGACGGTCATGCTGCCGACGACGATCACCAGGACCAGGGCGACCAGCACGAGCACGTCCCACGAGCCCAGCACGCCGCGGGCCCGGGCGCGGGGCGGGGTGACCGGCTCGCGGACCGGCGTCTCAACGGCCACGGTCGGTGCCTCCTCGAAGTCGCCGGGCCAGCCGGACGGCCAGCGACCGGTCCAGGCCGATGGCGGCCAGGATCAGCACGCCGACCGCGGCGCGCTGCCAGAACGGGTTGATGCCGAGCACCGGCAGGGCGCTGCCGATCGTGGTCAGCAGCACCGCGCCGAGTGCGGCGCCGTAGACGGAGCCGCTGCCGCCGAAGATCGCGACACCGCCGACCACGACCGCGGCGACCACGTTGAGCTCCTGGCCGAGGCCGGCGTTCGCGTCGATCGTGCCGAACCGGGCGGCGTGCAGGACGCCCGCGAGTCCCGCGAGAGCGCCGCTGGTGACGAAGGCCCAGAACACCCGTCGGCCGACGGGTACGCCGTAGAGGCGGGCGGCGTCGGGGTCCGAGCCGATCGCGTACAGCTCGCGGCCGCTGCGGTAGGAGCGCAGGAACACGCCGGCGCCGACCAGCACCACGACCGCGAACAGGGCGAGCACCGGAACGCCGAGCACCGACTGCGTGCCGAGCTTGAGGAATCCCGACGGCATGTCGGCCGCGTTGATCTGCCGGCCGGTGGCCCAGGTGTAGTCGAGGCCGCGGAATACGTAGAGGGTGCCGAGCGTGACGACCAGGGCCGGCACCCGCGCGGCGGCGATGAGGCCGCCGTTGACCGCGCCACAGGCCGCGCCGAGCGCGATGCCGATCAGCAGGGCGACCGGGATCGGCAGGCCCGGCGCGCTCTGGAACATCGCGCCCGTGGCGAACGCGGCCAGGCCCAGGATCGAGCCGACCGACAGGTCCACGTTGCGGGTGATGATGACGATCGCCTGGCCGACCGCGAGGATCGCCAGGATCGTCGAGCTGAGCAGCAGGTCCTTGATGTTCTGCGCCGACAGGAAGCGCGTGTTGACCGCGAACGTGACGCCGACGAGCAGGATCAGGGCCAGGCCGATGCCGAGCTCGCGGACCACGAAGAGGCGTTGTACGACAGCCGTGCTGTCGGGGGCGCCTGAGCCCGCGGCGGTCGGGGCGGTCACGGGCGGGCTCCGGTCGCGGCGACCATCACCGACTCCTCGTCCGCGGTGGCCCGCGGGATGTCGGCGACCAACCGGCCCTCGTGCATGACCAGCACCCGGTCGGCCATCCCGAGCACCTCGGGCAGCTCGCTGGAGACCATCAACACCGCCACCCCGTCGGCCGCCAGCTCCGAGAGCAGGCGGTGCACCTCGGCCTTCGTACCCACGTCGATCCCCCGGGTCGGCTCGTCGACGATCAACACCCGGGGCTCCGTCGACAGCCACTTGGCCAGGACGACCTTCTGCTGGTTGCCACCGGAGAGCGTCGCGACCGGGTCGGTCGGGCGGCCCGCCTTGACCTGCAGCCGTCGGGTCCAGGTCGCCGCGGACCGCCGCTCGGAGCCACCGAACAGCAGGCCGATCCGGCTCAGCGCCCAGCGCCGCGGCAACGTCGTGTTGCGCTCG
The DNA here is from genome assembly GCF_040654855.1 of Asanoa sp. NPDC050611. Lineage (NCBI taxonomy): Bacteria > Bacillati > Actinomycetota > Actinomycetes > Micromonosporales > Micromonosporaceae > Asanoa > Asanoa sp. NPDC050611. The sequence continues at coordinate 5,168 of NZ_JBFAIU010000263.1, read as the reverse complement.
ACCGACAGCTCCATCACCAGGCCCTGCTGGCGGCGGTCCTCCGGGACCAGCGCGAGGCCGGCGGCGATCGCGGCGGGCGTGTCACCGGGCCGCAGCGGCCGGCCGTCGACCAGGACCTCGCCCGCGTCCGGCCGGTCGACGCCGAACACCGCGCGGACGACCTCGCTGCGGCCGGCACCGACGAGGCCCGCCAGCGCGACGATCTCGCCACCGCGGACCGCGAAGCTCACGTCGTCGAAGAACCCGTGCCGGGTCAGGCCGCGCACCTCGAGCCGGACCTCGCCCGGTGTGGTGTCCACCTTGGGGAACAGCGTCGCGACGTCGCGGCCGACCATCTTGCGGACCACCTGGTCCACGGTCAGCTCCGCGGCCGGCGCGGTGTCGACCCGGCGGCCGTCGCGCATCACGGTGATCCGCTCGCAGAGGTCGAACACCTCGTCGAAGCGGTGGGAGATGAACAGCACCGCGGCGCCGCCGTCGCGCAGCGAGCGGGCGACCGCGAACAGGCGCTCGACCTCCACACCGGACAGTGCGGCGGTCGGCTCGTCCATCACCAGCAACCGGGCGTTCGTGGACAGCGCCTTGGCGATCTCCACGAGCTGCTGGTCGGCGATCGACAGCCCGCGCGCCGGGCGGTCCGGGTCCATCCGCACGCCGAGGCGGTCGAACAGCTCCTGGGAGCGGGCCCGCATCGCGGCCGCGTCGATGCGGCGCAGCCCGCGCAACGGCTGGCGGCCCATGAAGATGTTCTCCGCGACCGAGAGGTCCGGGAACAGCGTGGGCTCCTGGTAGATCACCGCGATGCCGGCCGCGCGGGCGTCCGCGGGACCGCTGAACGTGACGGGCTCGCCGTCGAGCAGGATCGTGCCGGCGTCCGGCGGGTGCACCCCCGCGAGGATCTTCACCAGCGTGGACTTGCCCGCGCCGTTCTCGCCGACCAGCGCGTGCGCCTCGCCGGCGACCAGCTCGAGGTCGACGTCGCGCAGCGCCGCCACGGCGCCGAACGACTTGCTCACCCCTTGCAGCGCCAGCATCGCACCTCCTGGCCGTGAAACGTTTCATAGATGCTGTGACTCATGACACTAGGGATGTGCGTCCATCACCGTCAAGGGCCGGTGTGGCCCTCTTCCTCGCCGTCCGCGGTGAAGGCACCGCTGCCCTGCTCGGTCTCGAGATAGACGTGCTGGTGGCCGAGGCCGGCGTCCACATTGATCTGGTCGAGCTGGGCGGCGGCGACCGACCACGCGGTCGCGGCGCCGGTGCGGGCGCGGGTGGCGATCGCGATGAGTCCGGCGCGCTGCTCGGCCGGGCCGGCGACCGCGGTCGCGTAGAGGTCTACCGCCGTCGTGAAGTCGGAGATCGCGCCGCGGAAGCCGCCGCGGGCGACGTTCGTCGCCGTCGTGCCCGACGGGCTCTCGGAATGCGCGGAGACCAGGCCCTTGACGGTCTGCTGCCAGCTCGCGACGGTCGCCGCGTCGGCCGGCCGGCCACTCTCGACGGCGGCGTCGAACGCGTCGAGCAGCGGGGTCAGCGCCTGCTGCGACGAGCGGGCGACGGTGGTCAGCGCCTTGATCTGCTCGACGTCGCGCTTGGCCTCCTGCGCCCTGATCTCGTCGATCGCCCGCGTCGTGGCGTCGGGTCTGCCGATCAGGAAACCGGCCAGCCCGGCGAGCAGCGCGGCGACGACCACGCTCGCGATGAACGCGACCAACGGAACGCGGCGGGCGCGGGCCTGCTCGGCCTGGCGGACGAAGGACGGCTTACCGGTCTTCCGCGACATCGAAAGACGGTATTACGGCTCCGGGGAACGGATCAAGGCCGCACGGCGGGCGCGGTAGGCACTGACCGCGGCGCGGTTGCCGCAACCACCGTCGCAGAAGCGCTTCGAGCGGTTCTTGGACAGGTCGACGAGGACGTTGCCGCAGTCCGGGTACGCGCAGACGCGCAGGCGGTCCAGCGCCGCCGCCCGGACGACGTCGACCAGCGCCATCGCGGCCTCGACGGTCATCCGCACGGCCAGCGGCGCCTCCCGCGGGATCGCGTGCAGGTGGTAGGGCCAGCCGTCGTGCCGGACCAGCTGGGGCAGCGCCGCGCTCTCCCGCAACATCGTGTTGACGGTCTCGACCAGCTCGTCGTCGCCGAGCTCCCAGAACCGGCGGAACCGCGGACGCAGGGCGCGCACCTCGGCCAGCTCCTCCGCCGTTCCGGTGTGGACGCCGGTGTCCTGGTGCTCGCGCAGGAAGGCGCTCAGCGCCGCGACGTCGTCGAGCGGCGCGTTGACCAGTGCCGCGGTCTGCGCGAGCGCCGCCTCCGTGTCATGGGTGAAAACCATCTTGACCCCTGTCACTCCTCCCCTTAGCGTCATCAGTGTAATCCACTTTTGCTCATGACAGGGGACTCCGATGCCACCGGCCCGCTCGCTCGGCCTGCTCTTCGCCGTGCTGTCCGCGTTGACGTTCAGCACGTCGGGCCCGTTCGCGCGGGCGCTGCTCGACGCCGGCTGGAGCACACCGGCCGCCGTGGCGACCCGGGTCGGCGTCGCGGCCGTGGTCCTGGCGGTGCCCGCCGCGCTGCTGCTGCGCGGCCGCTGGGGCTCCGTGCGCCGCAACCTGACCGGGATCACGCTGTTCGGCGTGCTCGGCGTCGGTGCGACCCAGGTCGGCTACTTCAACGCGATCCGCTACCTGCCGGTCGGTGTCGCACTGCTCCTGGAATACCTCGGTGTGGTGCTCGTCGTCTTCTGGATGTGGGCGGTGCACGGCCAGCGGCCACGCGCGCTGACGGCCGCGGGCGCCGTCACCGCCATCGTCGGTCTGGTCCTCGTGCTCGACCTCAGCGGCGGCGCGCGGCTCTCGCCGGCCGGCGTCGCGTGGGGCCTGTTCGCCGGCGTCGGGCTGGCCTCCTACTTCGTGCTCGGCGCCCGCGACTCCGGCGACGACGAGGTGCCGGCGCTGGCCCTGGCCACCGGCGGCATGGCCATCGGCGCGGTGCTGCTGGTCGCGCTCGGCGCGACCGGGCTGCTGCCGATGCACGCGACGTTCGGCCAGGTCAGCCTCGGCGGGCACCAGGTGAACTGGCTGGTGCCGGTCGCCGGGCTGTCGCTGGTCGCGGCCGTGGTCGCGTACGTGGCCGGCATCGCCGCCGCCCGCGCCCTCGGCGCCCGCCTCTCGTCGTTCGTCGGCCTCACCGAGGTGCTGTTCGCGGTGCTGGTCGCCTGGCTGGTGCTCGACGAGCTGCCGGCACCGGTCCAGATCCTCGGCGGCGCACTGATCATCGCCGGCGTCGCCCTGGTCCGCCTCGACGAGCGCAAGCCGGCGCCCGAGGCGCTGGTCTCAGCCTGACGCCCAGCGCAGCGTCGGGTCGGGTCTGCCGTCCTCGGCGAACGCGCGGACGGCCCGCAGCGCGGTGTCCAGGTCGACCACCTCGTGCCGGGGCACCTGGCGGAGCCGGCCGGCCGCGACGAGGGGCACCCGCCCGGGTGCCGCGTCGGGCGTGCGCACGACGATGACGTCGTCGTGCTCGTCGGAACCCAGGTGCACGGTGTAGTGCCCGGCGCCGCCGGCGATGGCCAGCCACTGGCCGTCGTGGCCGGTCACCACGACCTCCGTGTGCCGCTGCTGGTCCAGGGCGAGCACGGCGGCCTCGAGGTCCGCGGGGGTCGGCGCGGCTTCGCACAGGTGGTCGGCGCGGCCGTCCGCCCAGCGGTCGCGTTCGAGCCGCACCGGCTCAACGACCGGCGATGAGAGCGTCATAGAGCTCGTCGTAACGGGTCTGGTCGGCGGAGAGCCGGCCGTCGTCGGCGACCGTGAACCCGCCGCTGCGGAAGCACTCGACGAACAGGTCCACCATCGCCGGCAGGTCGGGGAACTCGATCCGGGTCGCCTCGCCGGAACGGATCTCGACGATCCGCGGCTCGTGCTCGCCGGACCAGAGCGCGGCGAACAGGTCGCCCTCCTCCGAGGCGAGCAGCGGGAGCCAGCCGTCACCGAGCGCCAGCACCGGATCGTCCTCGTACCCGTGCCGCATCCCGACGGCCTCGGCCAGCGCGAGCGGCAGGTATCCCGGGATGACCTCGACGTCCTGATGGTCCTGGCCCGGGGCGCGGGTCACGCCGTCGTGCCACGCGAACCACTCGACGACGACAGGGGGCAGCGGGCCGTACCGGGTGATCCGGTCCGGCGGCAGCCCGGGCACCAGCAGGTCGACGACCGGGCGGCGGAGCACCCGCAGCCACCACTCCAGGTCGTCGAGGCGATCGGTCAGTGACTCCTCCACACGGTCACCAGCGCCGACGCTCCGCCCGATGTCACACCGGTCGTCGCCGTGGCCCGGAAAGTTCCCGCTTTCTTCCGACACCCGGCGGCCGCGGGCGAACCGCTACCGTGTCGGGAACGAACCGGGAGGATCGATGCGCCGTCATGCCGCCACCGCGGCCGCCCTGCTCATCGCGCTGTTCGTGGTCGTCGGGCCCGCCACGCCGGCCGCGGCGCACACGAAACTGGCCAGGTCGGTGCCCGCCGCCAAGGCGACGGTGACCAGGCCGGTGACCGCGGTGACGCTGACCTTCAGCGGGCTGATCAAACGGGCCGGCACCGAGGTCGAGGTGGTCGGCACGGACGGCAAGGACGTCCGGACCGGAGACGTGACGGTCCTCGACAAGACCGTCACGGCGCCGGTGTCGCCGCTGCCGCTCGGCAGGATCACGGTGCGGTGGCAGACGGTTTCCGCCGACGGCCACGCGCTCACGGGTGAGTACGCCTTCAGCAACAAGGCGCCGGCACCGCCGGTCGCGACCCGGGTGCCGGCCACGCGATCCCCGACTCCGGCGGGCTCCACGCCGACCGGCGAGGCGACCGTCGAGGCCGGCGCGGTCGTGCCGATCTCCGCGGACAGCGGCCTGTCGACCGGCGCGATCGCCGGTGGCGCGGCCGTGGCGGTGATCGCCGTCGGCGGGCTGGCGGGTCTCCTGTGGTGGCGGCGCCGCCCGAACGGGTGAGTGAGGGCTTCTCCACAAACCGGGTCGCTCGGGATGCGCGGGCCCGAAGGCCCCGATAAGGTCGCGGGTCTATGCCCGACTCCCCCAGGGCTTCCGGCGCACGGTGGTCGAGGCGGACCAGGTGGTGTTCGCCGCCGGCGCGCTGGGCACGGTGTCGCTGCTGCACCGCATG
>NZ_JBFAIU010000262.1:0-11061 GCF_040654855.1 Asanoa sp. NPDC050611 | reverse complement strand
GCATCCGGCTGCATCCGCTCGGCGACGACAACCAGGGCATCGTGCACGTGATCGGCCCACAGCTCGGCGTCACTCCGGCACGCCACCGAAGAGCCGGTGGCGGCGATCCTCACCCGCCTGTCGGCAAGGGCTTGAGCGGCGACTTGGGCCGGTCTTCGGATCAGTGCTGAATGTGGCCGCCAACCGCCACCGGGTCGACGTGGCCGGTCGACGGCAGGGTGCGTGCCAGGGCGAGGCCGATGTCGACCAACGAAGATCGGCGCAGGCCGGCCACATCAGGGATGGGAGTCCACGCCGACTCGGCGGTCTCGCCGTTGGACTCCGGGCGTAGCGTGCCACCGGTGATGCGGACCTGGTAGAAGATGCCGACGTTCTGGTGTTCCACGCCCAGCCGCGCCTCCGCCGCGGGGATCACCCTCGAATCCACGCCCAGCAGGCGTTCGACCAACCCGTCGCAGCCGGTTTCCTCCCGCAGCTCCCTGGTCACGGTGTCGAACGGGTCCTCGGCGTGCTCGACCCTGCCGCCGGGGAGGGTCCAATGCGTCTCGCCGGTCGGGGACACATAGCGGGCGAGCAACACGAGACCGCGCTCCATGCACACGGCGTAGGCCGCCAGGCGGACACTCAACGCGTACCTCCGGCGCGATGGTCAATCGGGTTGAGCGTAAGGGATCAGTGTCGGTCAGCTAGCGCTCGGCGACGAGGAGCCGGTACCCGACGTCAAGCTGGTCGAGGTCGAGCAGGTCGCGGTGGCGGTCGTGCCAGCGGCCCGAGGCGAGGTCCGCGGCGAGCCGGTCCAGCCCCGGACGCAACGTCTCGGCGTCGTGCTGGGCCAGCATCGACATGCCGGCGCGGATCGTGGGGTCCAGGTACGCGTCGGGGCGGCGCCAGTAGGCCGCGCCTACCCCGTCCACGCAGTCGTGCGGCAGCGGTACGACCGTGATCCGCGGGTTGCCCAGCAGCGCCGCCAGCCGGTCGATCGGCACGGCTCGCCGGTCCTCGAAGGCCGTCGCTTCCGGCAGGTATTCGCTCAACAGCCAGAACTCACGGGTGACGCGCTGGTCCCAGGTGAAGACCACGACCCGGCGAGCGATCCGCCGCAGTTCGGCGATTCCCCGCTCGAGGTTCTCCCAGTGATGGACGGTCAGCAGGGCCATCGCCGCGTCCACGGCGTCGTCGGCGACCGGCAACGCCTCGGCCCGCGCCCGGACCACCGGTGCCGCACCGACCGGGCGCTGCCTGATCATCACGGCGCTGGGCTCGACGGCGAGACGCGTCCACGGCGGCTCGTACGAGCCGGTGCCGGCACCCACGTTGACCACCGACCGCGCGTCGCCGAGGGCTTCGTGAACGTGGGCGGCGATGCGGTGGTCGGGTCGCCGGGTGGCCGAATAGGTCGTACCGATGTGGTCATAGATGGCCATGGGACCGGTCCTCCCGGACGGGTGGCGCGGTGCTGCCGCGGACCACCAGACGGGTGGCCAGTTCGATGCGGGTCGACTCCAGGCGCTCGCCGTTGACGATGCGCAGGAGCGTGCGGGCGGCCGCGACGCCCATCTCGTGGAGTGGCTGGCGGATCGTGGTCAGCGGCGGAGCCGTCCACTCCGCGAAGTTGAGGTCGTCGAAGCCGACCACGCTCACGTCGCCCGGGATGGTGCGGCCCGCGCGGCGGACCGCTTCGTAGACCCCCGTCGCCTGTTGGTCGCTGCCCGCGAAGATGGCCGTCGGCGGCTCGGGGAGCGCGAGCAGGGCCTCCGCGCCCCGTAAGCCGCCCGCGTGCATGAAGTTGCCGTAGCGGATCAGCGCGCGGTCCGCGACCACGCCGGCCGACTCCAGGGCCGCGCGGAAGCCCGCGATGCGGGCCCGCGTGCACTGCAAGCGTTCCGGACCCCCGATCGCGGCGATCCGGCGGTGGCCGAGGCCGGTCAGATGCTCGGCCGCCGCGTAGCCGCCGGCGAAGTTGGTCGCGCCGATGGACGCCACCTCCGGTGGTGGCTGGCTCACCCCGTCGATCACCACGATCGGGAGGCCGCGGCGGTCCAGGTCCGCCTGCTGCAGCGCCGTCAGCTCCGAGAGGACCAGGATCGCGCCCAGCGAACCCCGGGCCAGGGCCGAGTCCACCCAGCGGCGGGTCAGGGACTGGCGGTTGTGGACCGTGGAGAGGACCAGGGCATGGCCCGCCGCCTCCAGGACCTCCTCGACCCCCGACAGGATCTCCAGGCCCCACACGCTGTCCAGGTCGTTGATGACCAGGTCGACCAGGTCGCTGCCCCGACCGGCCCGGCGGACGGCCCGCGGGCGGCGGTAGCCGCGTTCCGCCAGCAGGCGCTCGATCCGGGTGCGGGTCGACGCCGACACGTCCGTGTGGCCGTTGAGGACCTTGGACACCGTGGAGATCGCGACGTTGGCTTCCTTGGCGATCTCCGCCATGGTCGGGCGCCCGGTCATCAGTTTCGAAAACCTTCGATGTGAGGGGTGTCTCGGCACCGTACACCCCTGGTCCGCGAAGCGAAACCGATGTCGAAAAACTTACGGAGCGGCGGCGGCCGGCGATGGTTCGGGCGGCTGTGCCGGGTCCGGTGCCGCCAGCGTGCGCCACGCCGCCGTCAGGAAGCCGATGATCACCGCCAGCACCAGACCGAACGCGGTCCAGCGGATCACCTGGTCGCCGCTGTGGTAGAGCGCCACGGCCGCGCCGGCCAGCGCGCCGAGCACGAACACGACCGCCGCGCAGCCTGACAACACCAGGATCAGCCGTGTACGCAGCCGCCGGGGGAGCCGGGTCGGGTCGTCGCCCAGGCCGGTCCACAACGCCGCCCGCAGCGGGCCGGTGGCCGCCCGGGCAAGGCGGTTCCCGACCGTGAGGCCACGCGGGCGTGCGGGCGACACGACCGCCTCGAGTGTGCGCTGCCAGCTGGCCCGCGGCGCCGCGCCCGAGGGCGAGAAGCCGCCGTGGGTGAGCAACCGGGTCGCTGCCCGCGCCACCCCCGTCGCCGTCGCCCGGCCCTCGTCGCCCCGCAGGAACGAGCGGACCAACGCCCGGCCGTCGCCGGTGACCCGGTGGTGCGCCGCCGCCAAGCGGGACACCAGCGCGGCGCCGTCCGGCGCGCCGGCCCGGCCGGACTCGTCGTCGAGCACCGCCATCTGCACCGCGGCGGTGCGTCGCGCGACCACCGACGGCGGCTCGTCGCGCAGGACGAGGCGGGTCAGGTGCGCGGCGGCGTCGAGGCGGCCCCACAGCCAGTCGTGCGCCCGGGCACCGTCCGCCGCGAACGCCCCGAAGTGGCCCACCCGCGTGCCGAACAGCTTGCGCTCGCCGGCGTCCCGGTAGTCGCCGAGCGCGACCAGTGGACTGTCCACATCGGGCCCGATGCGCACGAAGTCGAACGGTGGCGTGTGGGCGCGCATCGACGGCACCGCGAACGCCCGCGACAGCACCTCGGCCGCCAGCGCCCGCGAGACCACCTCGGCCGGGTCGGCGCCCAGCGACTCCGCGTACGACGACGTCGCGGAGCGGACGACCACCAGCAGGTGCTCGCGTACGCGCTGCTGTGTGAAAGCGGCGTTGATCAGGGAAGCGAGCGTCTCGTCGGACGCCGCAGGGCCCACGCCGTCGGCCAGCGTGACCGTCGCCCGGCGGACGGCGGAGTCGATCGCCAGGACCTTCGCCAGCGCCGCGCTCAGCCCGTGCGCCAGCCGCTGCGGCTCGACGAACTCCGGCGCCTGCTTGTCACCGTCGAGGTGGCGCCGCACGTCGCGCAGCATCATCGTGACCACCTGCTGTGCCGCCGACACCCCCCAGGTCCACAACGGACCGTCCAGCGCGTGGTCCAGCGGCGTGCCCGCCGGCGGCACCCACAGGTTGTGGTCGCCGAGGAGAGCGGAGACGTCGACCCGGGACGGCCGGCCCAGATCGGTCGACAGTGGACGGCGGGTCAACAGCCGCCGCACCTTCCAGACGCCGTCGACGGTACGCGCCCGCCGGTACTCCTGGATCAGCCGCGCCGCCGTGGCCCGCAGGTCCGAGCCGGCCGGCCCGTGCAACCGGTCGAAGAGCCGGTCGGCCGGCGACTCCTCCGCGACCGCCAGCCGCTCGTCGAGCTCGTCCACGTCGGTCCGGAAGTCGACCTCGCGGGGCAGGTTCAGCGACCCGGACAACACGGCGTGCAGCGGCGGGCGGAAGCCGGCGACATCGCTGGCCGGGACCACGGCGCCGTTGCCGCGCACGCCCGAGCTCGGCACGACGTAGGCGAGGATCCGCCGGTACGGCCCGTTGACCGTCCGCTGCGCCATCTCCTCGACCACCGGCCCGAACGGAGCGTTGTCCAGCACGCCGCCGTCGACCAGGAAGGTGGGCAGGTCGCGCAGCTCCGGCACGTCCGGACGCACCCGCAGGTCCGGCAGCGACAGCAGCGGCTCCTCGCTCACCGGCGCGAACGCGCCCGGCAAGCCGACCGACGCGCGCGCCGCGGTGACCAGCGCCTCACCGGCGGTGAAGTCGTTGCGGACCGTCGGGTGCGGCCCGAGGTCGGGATCGTGCACCTGGCGCTGCGCGTCGGCGACGAACCGGTAGAGCCGCCGGTGGTCCTCGTAGCCGAAGGTCTGGCCGACCGAGTCCGTGCCGCGCGGCTGCGGCCCGCCTGTCGCGGTGGCGGTGACGAACAGTGTGACCGGCTCGGCCGGGTGGCCGCCCCGGTCGGCGACCCGTTGGGCGCGCGGCCCGACGACCGAGCGGATCGTCCTGGTCAGATAGCCGCCGTCGAGCAGGCTGTCGGGCGTCTCCGCGGTGTCGTCGAGCAGCTTGCCGGTGGTCAGCGCCGCGTCCCGGATCCAGAGGTCGCGCAGCTCGCTCGGCAGCGGCTCGCCGGCGGCCACGGCGCAGGCGAGCAGCGTGCCGTTGAGGCCGCCGGCGCTCGTACCCGCGATGATGTCGACGACCACCCGGGCGTTCGCGTCGCGGCAGAGGTCGCGCCAGGGTCCCTCGGCCCGGCGCAGGCGGTCGATCTCGTGGGTGACGCCGGCCATCCAGACGGCGAGGCTGACCCCGCCGTTGAAGACCAACGCGAGGCGCAGCTCGGTCGGGTGGGTGGTGGTTGGCATCGTCGCCCGCTCCTGCTCGGTGCCGCCCGGGCTTAATCGGGCATTCCTCGCAAAATTAGCGTACGACGAGCCGTGCGCAGCGGTGTTTCAGCCGAGCAGCTCGTGCGGATAGCACCAGCGCCACGACTCGCCGACCTCGGCGGACTGGATCACCGGATGCCCGGTCTTGTGCGCGTGCTTGGTGGCGTGCCGGGGCTGTGACGAGTCACAGCAGGCCACGTGGCCGCAGGTCAGGCAGACCCGCAGGTGCACCACCGGCTCGTCGGTGGGCAGGTGGTCCTCGCAGGCGGCCGGCCGCCCGACGTCGCGGGCCGGCGCGGCGCCGAGGTGCTCACACAGCTCGGGCTGGTAGACCGGCAGCTGCCCCGAACGGACGAGCTGCCGGAACAGGCGTAACGGCTTGTCGTGCCGCTCGTCGTCCGGCTGGCCCGACCGGCCGCGATTACGCCTCAACACGATGTCACTCCCACCCGATCAACCTATCGCGGTCACTCGGCGTGCTGTGCCAGCTCAGTGGCGGCCCGCTCGAGCCGGGCGGCGAAGGTGGCCGGGTCGACCAGGTGCGCCACCAGCAGCACGCCGTGCCTGGCGGCGACATCGGCCCGCAGCGGCGGCTCGTCGGGGTCCGGCTCGTGCACACCGAGGGCTCCGGCGAGCAGCAGGAGTACGACCTGCGGGTCGACGCCGCTCTGCCACTCCCGGGCGCCGGTCACCGCGGCCTTGAGCGTCTCGCGGACGTCGTCGCTGCCGAGCCCGTCGGGGTGCCCCTCCTCGAGCGCGTGCCGCACGACGGTGCCGAGGAGCAGACCCACCTGGGCCGGGTCGTACGCGGCCAGCCGCGCGACAGCGGCGTCGAGCCCGGCGGCGTCCCGCGCTCCGGCCGCGACCACCGCGTCGTCGGCGGCGTCCGCGATCGGCCGCGCGACCGCCGGCACCGCGCTCCACCGCCGTTGTCCCACGCCAGCGACCTTACCGGTCACGCCGCTCCGAAGATCACGCCGCCGTGCGGCCCGAAGGGATCGCGACCGTCCGCCGGACCTCAGGCCGCGGTCCATGGCATCCGGGACCGCTCCGGTCAGGCCGGCGCGAAGGTCAAGCCGCTGTGTGGCCCGAGGGGATCGCGACCGGCCGTCCGGACCTCACGCCGCGGTCCGTGCGGCGTCCGGGACGGCGCCGTCAGGCCGGTGCGAAGATCACGCTGACGTTCTGGCCGCCGAAGCCGAAGGAGTTGCTCAGGACCGGGCCCGGGCGGGTCTGCCGGGTCTCGCCCGCGACCACGTCGAGCGTGACCTCCTTGTCCTTCTCCTCGAGGTTGAGGGTGCGGGGAGCCACGCCCTCGACGGCGGACAGCAGCGCGACGATGCCCTCGACCGCGCCCGCCGCACCGACCAGGTGGCCGATGTTGGACTTCGGCGCCGTCAGCAGTGTGTCGGGGCCCAGCGCCTCCGCGATCGCGGCCGACTCGCCGACGTCGCCGACCACTGTGGACGTGGCGTGGCAGTTGACGTGGACGATGTCCGCCGGGTCCAGGCCGGCGTTGGCCAGCGCCTTGCGGATCGCGCGGATCTGCCCGGCGCCCGTCGGGTCCGGGCCTGTGATGTGGAACGCGTCCGCGGTGATCCCGAAGCCGGCCAGCCGGCCCAGCACCCGGGCGCCGCGGGCGGCGGCGAAGTCGGCGCGCTCCAGCACCATCGCCCCCGCGCCCTCGCCGAGCACGAACCCGTCGCGGCCCGCGTCGAACGGACGGGACGCGGCTTCGGGGTCGTCGTTGCGGCGGCTGAGCGTGCGGGCCTGTGCGAAGCCGGCGATGGTCAGCGGGTTGATCGCCGCCTCGGCGCCGCCGGCGATGACCACGTCGGCCTCGCCGTCGCGGATCAGCCGGGCACCCATGGCGAGCGCCTCGGCGCCCGACGCGCACGCCGAGACCGGGGTGAAGACGCCGGCGCGGGCGCCGTACTCGATGCTGATCCAGGCCGCGGGGCCGTTGGGCATCAGCATCGGGACGGTCAGCGGGGAGACCTTGCCGGGGCCGCGCTCCTCGATCAGGTCGTCCTGGTCGAGCAGGGTGGTGACACCGCCGATGCCCGTGCCCATCGCGACGGCCAGGCGCTCGGGCTCGACCTCGGGCGTGCCCGCAGCGGCCCAGGCCTCGCGGGCGGCGACGAACGCCGCCTGCTCCGCGCGGTCCATGCGGCGGGCCTGCACGCGGGTCAGCGCGTCGGCGGGCGAGACCGCCATCGGAGCGGCGATCTTCGCGGGCAGGTCGGCGGCGAACGTGAAGGCCGCGACCAGGTCGTCGATCCGGCGGACCCCGGAACGGCCGGCGAGCACGCCCTGCCACAGGGCGTCGGCGTCGCCGCCGAGTGGGGTCGTCGCACCCAGGCCGGTGACGACGACGTCTGGGGTGGTGGACATGCCCTAGTTGTATCGCATACAACTTAAGGATGTCCACCGCAGTGCCGCCCAGGGTGCGCGGTCGGCGCACCCGTGCGCTGATCCTCGACCGGGCCGTCGAGCTGTTCGCCGAACGTGGGTTCGACCGGGTCAACGTGGCCGGGATCGCCGCGGCGGCGGGTGCGCACCCCAACCAGATCACGTACTACTTCGGCTCGAAGGACGCCCTGTTTGTTCACGCGGCGTTCCTGATGCTGTTGCGGGACGCCGCCCGCCTGGAGCCGATCGGCCGGCGCCAGCGCTCCCCGGAGGCGTTCAGGACGGCGCTGGCCCGCACGGCGCTCGCCCTGCCGAGCCTGCCGTCGGTGGTCGAGGCCATGTCGATCACCCGACGCCGGCCGGAGCTGCGGCCGCTCGCGGAGCAGAACCTGACGGTGCTGTTCCGGCAGGCGGAGCACTACCTGACCGCGATCCTTGCCCGCCGGGGCTGGGCGGTCGACCGTACGCCCGAAGTGGAGGCCCGCACGTTCTGGAGCGCGGTCCTCGGCGCCCGCCTGATCGCGGAATCCGGCTACCCGGGCACCTCGGCCGACGTCGACGTCGCCGGCGTCCTGACCGTGCGCGACGAGCTCAGGCCTTGACCTCACGCGCGTAGCGCGCCCAGCCGTCCGTCGAGCAGTCGGAACCCCGCGTCGACGGCGGACTCTGGAAGAGCGGGGACGCCTAGGGCCCCGACCTGGAAGGTCGGGGCCCGGAAGCGAGCGGGTCAGGCGCCGCGGGGGCGGTTGTAGAGCGCCCGCGACCAGAAGAAGCCGACCGTCGCCAGCACCGCGCACCAGCCGACCGCCCACCAGGCGCTGTCGCCGATGCCCGAGCCCATCAGTAGGCCGCGCAGGGTCTCGATGATCGGGGTGTACGGCTGGTGCTCCGCGAACCAGGCCACCCCGGCCGGCATCGAGTCCGTCGGCAGGAAGGCGCTGGAGATCAGCGGGAGGAACTGGAGGATCAGCGACAGGCTGTTGGCGCCCGCGACCGACTTGGTGAGCAGGCCGAACGCGACCGCCAGCCAGGTCAGCGCGAACGTCAGCATCGCGAAGACGCCCAGCGCCGCCAGGTATTCCAGTGGCGTCGCCGACGGCCGGAAGCCCAGCGCGAGCGCGACCCCGACGACCAGCACGACGCTGAGGATCGTGCGGACCAGGCTGCCGACCACCTGGCCGGTCAGCACCGACATGCGGGCGATCGACATCGTCCTGAGCCGGGCGATGATGCCTTCCTGCATGTCCTGGTTGACCTTGATCGCGGTCGCCGCGGTGCCGGTGCCGGCCGCCATCAGGATGATGCCGGGCGCGATGTAGTCGACGTAGCGGCCGCCGCCCTCCGGCAGGAAGTCCGCGCCCAGCGCGTCGCCGAACACGCCGACGAACAGCAGCAGGAAGAACGACGCGGTGGCGATGCCGCTGATCGTCATCATCGGGAACCGCACGGCGTGCGTGAGGTCCCGGCGGAACAGCGTCACCGAGTCGAGCATCGTGGTTGTCATCGGACGGCCTCCTTGGTGGACGGGGCGGCGGTCAGGGCGAGGAACACGTCGTCGAGGTCGGGGGTGTGCACGGCGAGCCCGTCTGGTTCGACGCGCTCGTAGGCGAGCCGGTCCAGCAGCGTGCGGAGCGACGACACACCGCCATCACCGGGTACGTCGAGGGTCAGCGCGTCGTCGTCGCGCGTACCGTCGGCGAACCGTCCCGCCGCGTGGTCCAGCCGGGCCGGGTCGCTGAACTGCAGGCGCACGTGCCCGCCCGGCACCAGCCGCTTCAGCTCGGCCGGTGTGCCCTCGGCGACCAGCACGCCGCCGTTGAGCAGCGCGATCCGGTCGGCGAGCTGGTCGGCCTCCTCGAGGTACTGGGTGGTCAGGAAGATCGTGGTGCCCGCGGCGACCAGCTCGCGGATGCTCTGCCACATCGTGTGCCGGCTGCGCGGGTCGAGGCCGGTCGTCGGCTCGTCGAGGAAGATGATCCGTGGGGTGCCGACCAGCGTCATGGCGAGGTCGAGCCGCCGGCGCATGCCGCCGGAGTACGTGGACGCCGGTCGCCCGGCCGCCTCGACCAGGTCGAAGCGCTCGAGCAGCTCGGCCACCCGCGCCCGGCCGGCCCGCTTGCCCATGTGCCGCAGGTCGGCCATGAGCTGCAGGTTCTCGCGGCCGCTGAGGATGTTGTCGACCGCGGAGAACTGGCCGGTGACGCCGATGGCGCTGCGCACGCCCTGCTGGTCCGTGGCCAGGTCGTGGCCGCCGACGACGATCCGGCCGGCGTCCGGTGCCTGCAGGGTGGTGAGGATCTCGACGGTGGTGGTCTTGCCGGCGCCGTTCGGGCCGAGCAGGGAGAACACCGACCCCTCGGCGACGTGCAGGTCGATGCCGTCGAGCACGTTGTGCCGGCCGTACGCCTTGCGCAGGCCCGACACCTCGATCGCACTCATGGTGGGCTTCCTTTCCTTGATACAAGGGCAGCGTTGGTAGCCATGGCAGCGATGCTGCCGCGGCTCGTGGTGGAGGTGAAGTGGGGGAGCGGGCGTCAGGCCCGGCTGATCGAGACGTTTCCGAAGTAGGTGCGGGCGCGGATCTCGACCTTCTCGTCGGTCTCGGCCGGGCCCGACGCGCCGTCGAGGGTGTTGCGCACCGCGCCGTTCTTGACGTCGAGGTCGAGCCAGGCGGCGGTGCCGGTCGGGATCCCGACCTCGATCGAGCCGGCGGCGGTGTCGAGCGAGACCTGGCCGCGCACGGCCGAGCGGACCCGCAGGCTGCCGTTGGCGGTCTTCAGCGTCGCGCCGCCCGCGGCCCGGCCGACCTCGATGCTGCCGTTGGCCCCGTTGGCCCGCACGGTGCCGCCGGCCTCGCCGATCAGCGTCTCGCCGCTGGAGTTCTTGACCACGGTGGTCCCGTCGACCTTGTCGAGGTGGACGCGGCCGGTGCCGGTGGTCACCTCGGCGTCGCCGGCGACCCGGTCGACCGTGACGTCGCCCGCTCCGGTGTCGAGGCGCAGCCGGCCGGTCCCGGCCAGCCGCAGCGCGCCGAAGCCGGACTTGTAGCGGGTGTCCCCGAGGGTGCCGACGACGTGCAGGTCGCCGGCGTCCGTGCTGCCGGCGAGCCGGGAGCCGGCCGGGACGGCGATCTCCACGTCGATGAGGCCGGTCTTGCCGATGAACCAGCGGGACAGGTTCTTCGGGGTGCGGACGGTGAGCCGGCCGTCGGCGTACGCGACCTGGGTCTCCTCGGCCAACTTGATCGACTTGCTGGCCGAGTTGGCGGGCCGGACCGCGACCTCGGTGGTGTCGCGGTCGCCGGCGGTGATCCGCACGTGGCCGACGATGAGGCTGATCTCGACGTCGATGGGCGTGGGCGTGGGATACGTAGGCATGGTGGGGTCCCCTCGTGAGTGTGACTAGCGGACCCAGCCGGTGAAGCGCTGGGCGTCGCCGGTGGGTGTCGGGCTGGTGCGTGGGTTGTCGACGACGAGCAGCACCGGCACCGGAATGCCGGCGAGCTCCCGCCGGCCGAGGGCGTTGAGC
>NZ_JBFAIU010000261.1:0-11147 GCF_040654855.1 Asanoa sp. NPDC050611 | reverse complement strand
CCCGGCAGAAGTCGCGCTGGCCGGAGCAGGTCGAGCGGGCGATCTCGTCGCGGGACAGGGTCGTCGAGGCCTGCTCGGTCTGGCGGGACGGCGCCGGCCGGCGCGGCCGCGCACTCGGCCAGGTAGGTGACCGTGCCGCCGGGCATCGCCGGCCGGTCGGCGAGCAGGATCCGCAGGATCGTGACGTCGAGGCCGAAGTGGACCCGGGCGCCGTCGACGACGTCCGCCGACTCCTGCCACCAGGGCACCGGCACCGGATAGGGCGGGAGCACGCCGAGCGGCGTGCCGTGGGCGTCGACGAGCACGAGACGGGCGAGGCGGGTCACGGGCGGCACGCTAGCCGCCGCCCGTCCGCACCGCGACCGGGTTTCAGCGCGGCTCGCGCAGCTCCGCCAGCCCGGGCCGGGTCAGCCTGGCGGGTTTCGTGGGCAGCACGGCCTGCACCTGCTCGACCGCGTCCAGCGGCGCGACGGCCGGTGCGGCCGGATCCGCGGGCTGGATCTGCTCGGCGAGCCCGAGCAGATCCTGGCGGGCGTCGAGCAACGCCATGATCAGGTCGTCGAGCCGGGCCGGCGTCAGCCCGAAGCGGCCGATGGGAACGGCCGACAGCACGGTCGGCGGGGTGCCCGCGTCGACCGCCTGCCCGATGGTCAGCACGACCTGGTCAGGCGTGCCGCCGGCATGGTCGAGCTGGACGAGGAACCGGTTCGCCAGCTCGATCCGCGGGATGCCGTCGGCCACCCAGTGCACGGGCGCCTCGGGCCGGGGGTGTTCGTTCACGCTCACTCATCGACGATGACACATGTGCGCACCGTCCGCATCGCGACGTTCGCTAGCGTACGAGGTGTGCTGCTCGTCATCATGTCCGACACCCACCTGCCGAAGCGGGCCAAGGACCTCCCGGCTCCACTATGGATGATGGTGGACGAGGCGGACGTGGTGGTGCACGCCGGCGACTGGGTCGACGTCGACCTGCTCGACCGCCTGGAGGAACGCTCCCGCCGGCTGGTGGCGGTCCACGGCAACAACGACGGCCCGGCGCTGCGGGCGCGCCTGCCGGAGGTGGCCCGGGCCGACCTCGGCGGGGTGCGCCTGGCGGTGGTGCACGAGACCGGCCAGGCGACGGGCCGGGAGGCACGTTGCGCCGCGCGCTTCCCGGACACCGACGTCCTGGTCTTCGGCCACTCGCACATCCCGTGGGACACCGTGGCGCCCACCGGGCTGCGCCTGCTCAACCCCGGCTCACCCACGGACCGCCGCCGCCAGCCCCACCACACCTTCATGACCGCCGAGATCACGGACGGTGAGTTGGTCGACGTCGCCCTGCACCGGCTCTAGCGCCGCCCGTCAGCCGCCGTTCGAGGGCTGGTAGCGCGGCGTGCGGGCGTGGCGGGCCGCCGCGTCGCCGGTCAGCGCGTCGACCGTGTCCAGGAACGCGCGGCCCATCCGCGCGCGGGCCTGGACCGCCGGGTGCGTCGCGCCGAAGTCGCCCGCGCCCGACTGGCCGTCGGCGAAGATGGCGTACGTCAGGACGGGCGCACCCGCCCGGTCGAAGATGATGCCCGCCTCGTGCCGCGCCGTGTCGAACCAGCCGGCCTTCGTCGCGATCCGCAGCCGCTCGTCCGAGGACATCTCGCGCCGGATCCCGTCGGTGAAGGCGATCGGCGCCCGCAGCCGCGACAGGATCGCGTCGGTCGACGCGGGGGAGAGCAGTGTGCCGGCGACCAGCCGCTGCAGCAGGTCGTGGGTCTCGCGCGGGGTCGACCGGCCGAGGAAGAACCGGTTGGGGTTCGCGACGGGCTCGACCTGCGTGTTCGGGAAGCCCTTGTCGACCAGGATCTGGTTGATCTCCGCGGCCGGCGCGACCAGGCCGCACAGCCGCACGGCGGTGTCGTCGGAGACGGTCAGCAGCGCGGCGAGCACGTGGCCGAGGGTGACGGAGCTCGGGTACGCGCCGTCGAGGCTGAAGATGCCGTCGCCACCCGGCACGACGATCGCCGCCGTCACGTCGACCCGCTGGTCCAGCGTGAGCAGGCCGCGGTCGACCTTGTCGAGCACCGCCGTCGCGACCGCGATCTTGTTGACGCTGTAGGCCTCCAGCACCGTGTCGGCCTCGTCGGCGACCGCGACCTCGGCCGAACCGGCGACGGTGACGAACGCCTGCCAGTTGCCGCCGGCCTCGGCGGTCTCGCGGGCGTAGACCCGGCCGACCTTGCGGGCCGCCCGCAGCGGCGTCGTCTCGGCGGCGGCCCCGCCACCGGACGGCGCGGCCGAGGCGACGGCGGGTGTACCGAACACGGCCCCCGCCGTCGCCAATGTGCCGAGCCCGAGTGCGGTGCGGCGGTTGAGCGACGAACCCATGCGAAACCCTCCCTGTTGGACAGACCGCTCGATCCAACCACGAAAGAGATTCACCCGCCGCCCCGCGAGGACGCGCTAGCCGCCGTTCGACGGCTCCCGCGACGGCGTGTCCACCGCCACGTCGAGTGACTCGCCGGGCAGCGGGCCGACCGCGTCGAAGAACGCGCGACCCATCCGCGAGCGGGCCCGCACCGCCGGGTGGGTGGCGCCGAAGTTGGCCGCGCCGGCCTGCCCGGTGGCGAAGATCGAGTAGATCAGCGACGGTTTGTTGGCGCGGCTGAACATGATGCCGCTCTCGTGCCGGCCGTTGCCGAACCAGCCGGCCTTGGTCGCGATCCGCGCGCGCTCGGCCGAGGACATCTCCCGCCGGATGCCGTCCGTGAAGGCGATCGGCGACCGCAGCCGCGACAGCATCACGTTGGTCGACGACCGCGACAGCAGCCGCCCGGTGACCAACTGGCGCAGCAGGGTGTGCATCTCCCGCGGCGTGGTGCGGCCGAGATAGAACCGGTGCGGGTTGGCCACCGGCTGCACCTGGGTCTTCCGGAAGCCCTTCCCGGCGAGGATCCGGTTGATCTCGGCGGCCGGCACGACCTCGCCGCACAGCCTCGCCGCCACGTCGTCCGAGACCGTCAGCAGGGCGGAGAGCACATGGCCGAGCGTCACCGCGCTGGGATACGCACCGTCGAGCGGGAAGATGCCGTCACCGTCACCGGCGGCGATCGCGGCCGTCACGTTGATCCGTTGGGTGAGCGAGAGCTGTTTGCGGTCCACCTTGTCCAGCACCGCGATCGCCACGGCGATCTTGTTGACGCTGTACGCCTGGACCACGCTGTCGGGCTCGTCGGAGACCGCGACCTCACGCGATCCGGGCACCGTGATGTAGGCCTGCCAGGTGCCGCCCGCGGCCGCGGTCTCCCGGCCGTAGACCGCGCGGATGCGGCGGGCGGCCTCGAGCGGTGAGGACTCGGTCAACGGTGCCGCCTCGAACACGGCCGGCGCCGCGGCGGCGGCCCGCTGCGCGCCGAGCACCGCACCCGCGGTCGCTATCGTGCCGAGCCCCAGTGCGGCCCGGCGGTTGAGCTGGGAAACCATTCGTAAACCCCCGTAAGTATGACATACAGGGCGATTGAAGCACGAAGGGCTCGTCCCTATCGGGCAGATGCGTCAGCCGTACGCTCTCCGGCGCGATCCAGCAACGCCATCACCGGTGTGGCCGCGATCCCGTGCACCACGACGGACACCACGACGGCCAGCCCGACCGTCGCCCACACCAGTTCTTCGCCCGGGAAGTCGGCGTGCGCCGTCGCGTACGCCAGGTAGAAGAACGAACCGATCCCGCGGATGCCGAACATCCCGATCACCCAGTGCTCCGCCGGCCGACCCGGTGCGCCGCGCAGCGACAGCCACCCGGCCACCGGCCGGACGACGAACACAAGCGCGAGCGCCACCAGCGCGGCCGGCCAGGTCAGCGGCGCGAGCAGGCCCGTCACGAGCGCACCGCCGAAGAGCAGCAGCAGGAGCACGGTCAACAGCCGCTCGACCTGCTCGGCGAAGTCGTGCAGCACCTGGTTGTACTCGTGCGAGCGCTCGGCGGACCGGATCGCCCGGGCGGCGACGAACACCGCGAGGAACCCGTAGCCGCCGGCGACCTCGACCAGGCCGTAGGCGAGGAACGTCGCCGCCAGCGCCAGGAAGCCCTCCGAGTGCCGGGCGAGCCGCAGCTTCTCCGACCGGGCCCGGAAGAACAGGCGGCCGAGCAACCGGCCGACCAGCACCCCGCCGACGACCCCGACGAGTCCTTTGTAGAGGACGTCGCCGGTGAACCACTCGCCGAGCCAGCCACCGGGGTGCGCGCCGTGCTGGGCGATCAGGATCGCGGCGTACACGAAGGGGAACGCCAGCCCGTCGTTGAGCCCCGCCTCGGAGGTGAGCGCGAACCGGACCTCGTCCTCGGAGTCCTCCTCGTCGGTCGGCTCGCCGACCTGCACGTCCGCGGCGAGCACCGGGTCGGTCGGCGCGAGCGCGGCGCCGAGCAGCAGCGCGCTCGCCGGCACGAGGCCGGCCCACCACCAGCCGAACAGCGCGACCGCGGCGATCGTCACGGGCATCGCGATGGCCAGCAGCCGCCACGTCGACGACCAGCGCCGCCGGCCCAGCGGCCGGTCGATCTTCAGCCCGGCGCCCATCAGCGCCACGATGACGCCGACCTCGGTCAGGTGCGTGGCCAGCACCGGGTGCGCGATCGGATCGGGAGCCGGCAGCCCGGTCGGCATCGCGAAGACGAGCATGCCGAGCACCAGGAAGGCGATCGGCATCGACAGTGGACGGCGCTCGAGCACGCGCGGCAGCACACCGGCCAGCAGCGCGCCGACGCCGAGGATCGCGAACGCGGCGTCGGCGGCGCTCACGCCGCGGACAGCGGTGAGTCGTCGAGATGGGCGAGCAGGTCGGCGGGGTCCTCGTAGACGGCGACCGCGCCCGCGCCGGCCAGTTCGGCCCGGGAGGTGCCGCCGCAGGTGAGCGCCACGCACGGCACGCCGAGCTTGGCGCACGCGGCGACGTCCCAGATCGAGTCGCCGACGTACACGACCTGGTCGGTCTCCAGACCGAGCCGGCGCAGCGCCGCGTCGATGATGTCGGGCTCGGGCTTGCTGCGTTCGGCGTCGCCGGACGACGTCGCCACCTCGACCGCGTCGTCGGCCGCGAGGGCGCGCCGCATCGCGGTCAGCTCCTCGGGCGTGGCCGACGACGCCAGCGCCACCCGCTGGCCGCGCTCGTGACAGGTGCGCAGCAGGTTGGTGGCGCCGGGCAGCGGGCGCAACTGGCTCAGGAACGGCGCGTACCGCTCGCCGTGCACCGCCCGGATCAGCTCGTCCCGGGACCGGTCGCGCTCGGTGCCCAGCAGGTGGTCGAGCAGCCGGTCCGAGCCCATGCCGACGGCCCGGTGGATCTGGGCGACCGGCACGTCGTAACGGCCGGCCCGGAACCCTTCCCACCAGGTCACGGCATGGAGATACGTGGTGTCGACCAGGGTGCCGTCGACGTCGAAGAGGACGCCCGCGGGTGAGGTCATGGCACCCCGATACCCCGCTCCTCCTCATTCGATGCACGCAAGCCGATCTCGAACCAGACCGTCGAACCGCGCACCGCGGGGTCCGTGCCCCACGCGTCACTCAGCTCCTCGATCAGGCCGAGCCCGCGGCCGCGGCTGCTCAGCGTCTCGGCGTGCGCCCGGGTCACCGAGCCGCGGGTGCCGCTGTCGGAGACCGCGACCAGCAGCCGTTCCGCGCTCAGGTCGACCTGGACCCGGGCGGCGGTGCCGGCGTGCAGCAGCGCGTTGGTGGCCAGCTCGCTCGCGCACAGCACGGCCGCGCCGATCACCTGCTCCGGCACGTGCCACGCGGACAGCTGCGCCGACATCCAGTGCCGGACCCGGCCGGGCGCCGTCGGCTCCGCGGGGATCTCCATGCCCGCCGAACGGCTCGGCGCCGTCGCGTGCTCGATCGCGAGCACCGCCACGTCGTCGTCGGTGGTGCCGCCGACGGCCGCGCAGGCGACCGCGCACAGGGTGCGGGGGTCCCCGCCGCCGGCCCCGGCCACGCTCGCCGCCACCTTCTCCAGCCCGACGCCCATGTCGAGCCCGCGCCGCTCGACGACGCCGTCGCTGAACAGCAGCAGCGTGTCGCCCGGGGCCAGCACGGCGGTGGCCGACCGGCGCACGCCGCCGAGCCCGAGCGGGGTGCCGGCCGGCACGTCGAGGTAGTCCGCGGTGCCGGTCGCGTGGCGGACCAGGGGCGGCGGGTGCCCGGCGGTGGCCACGGTCAGCTGCCCGTCGCGGTCGATCACGCCGTACGCCACGGTGACGAACAGCTCGTCGGTGCGCGCCTCCGCGCCCAGGCTGGCGACCAGCCGGTCGAGCCCGGTGAGCACGCTGGTCGGCGCCGGGTCGGCGAGCGCCAGCGCGCGCAACGCCGCCCGCACCTGGCCCATCAGCGCCGCGGCCTTCACGTCGTGTCCGGCGACGTCGCCGAGCACCACGGCGAGCCGGCCACCGGGCAGCGCGAACGCGTCGTAGAAGTCGCCGCCGGCCGCGTTGCCGTCGACGCCCGGGTCGTAGCGTGCCGCGAGCCGGAACCGCGGGTCGTCGGGCAGGTGCTCCGGCAGCATGCTGCGCTGCAGGAGCTGGGCGGTGCCGTGCTGGTTCTCGAACCGGCGGGCCCGCTCGGCCGCCTGCGCGACCAGCTTGGCGGCCGCGGTCAGCAGGGCCCGCTCGGCGGGCGACCAGGGATGCTGGTCGTGCCGGCCCAGCGTCAACGCGCCCCGCAGCGAGGGCGTGCGCAGGGGCAGCGCGGCGAGCGCGCGGACCTTCTGGTCGTGCCGGTCCTGCGCGGCCTCCCGCAGCGGGTGGCCGTCGGCGGTGAACCGGGCGAGACCGGCACCGGCCGCGACAGCCAGCGGCGCGACCGAGTCGGCCGCGGTCCGGCGCCAGACCGGCGGCAGCCGCTCGTCGGCGTCGTCGAGCACCTCGCCGCGGATCCGGCGGACGGTCCGCCAGTCGTCGCCGTCGTCGACGCCGAACGCCACCTGGTGCACGTCCGGGAACGACAGGCCGTAGCGGAGGGCGACCCGAGCCACGTCGTCGAGGGTGAGCGTGCCGGCCAGCGCCTCGGCCAGCTCGCTGAGCCCCTGCAGCCGGTGCGCGACCGGGACCGGCTCGGCCGCCACGACCAGCACACCGGCGATCTTGCCGGTGGCGTCGCGGACGGCGGAGAGCCCGCGGACGGGCAGCGCCGGGTCGGGCTCGCCGGCCTCGGTCGCCGGCCACTCCTGGTCCCGGGGCGTGAAGCCGGTGTGCTGGGTCTCGCGGACCGCCGCGCCGGCCGGGCCGTCCCAGGCGGCGCCGAACACCTCGGCCGCGGGGGTGCCATGGGCGTCGGGGTGGCGGTCGCCGAGCACCTGCGCGTACGCGTCGTTGTAGACCATCCGCAGGCGCTCGCCGTGCAGGAAGGCCATCGCCACCGGCGAGCCGAGCACCAGGTCGACGACCGCGAGCAGGCCGGGGTCCCAGCCGTCGGCCGGCGGCGCGCCGACCGGCGGCGGCGACGCACCGGAGCCTGGCATGCCTGCAGCGTAACCGCCGGGCCGAGGCGCGGCGCGGCGACGACGGCGGGGATTGCCGCCGGGCGTGATCGGGTAAACCCGTGCGCTGACATCCACCCCGACGGAAGGTCTGACATGGACATCGGTGACGCCCTCACCGACATGTGGCGGTCAGTGTTGCTCTTCGTGCCGAAGGCGCTGGCGTTCCTGGCGATCCTGCTGGTCGGCTACCTGATCGCGCGGGTCGCGCGCAAGCTGGTCGACGCGTTGCTGACCCGGGTCGGCTTCGACCGGGCGGTCCGCCGGTCCGGGATCGGGGAACGGCTCGAACGGTCGAAGTACGACGCCAGCGACATCCTCGCCCGGCTGGTCTACTACGCGATCCTGCTGTTCGCCCTCCAGCTCGCGTTCGGCGTGTGGGGCCCCAACCCGATCAGCGACCTCATCGCCGCCGTGGTGGGCTGGCTGCCGAAGGCGTTCATCGCGATCGTCATCGTGGTGGTCGCGACCGCCATCGCCAGTGCCGTCCGCGACCTCATCAACGGGGCGCTCGGCGGGCTCTCCTACGGCCGCCTGATCGCCACCGTGGTCTGGGTCTTCATCGTCGGCCTCGGCGTGATCGCCGCGCTCAACCAGGTCGGCATCGCCACCACCGTGACCACTCCCGTGCTGGTCGCCGTGCTCGCCACGGTCGCCGGCATCCTGATCGTCGGCGTCGGTGGCGGGCTGGTCCGGCCGATGCAGTCGCGCTGGGAGCGCTGGCTGGACCGCGCGGCGGCCGAGTCGGCGGTGATCCGGGAGCGGGCGCAGGCCTACCAGGCCGAGAAGGCCGCGGCGGAGCGTCGCCGGATCGACGAGCAGACCGCCGCCGAGCGGGCCCGGGCCGAGGCCGAGGAGGCCGCGCGGGCGCAGGCCGCCGCCGAGGTGGCCCGGGTCGAGTCGGCCCGGGCCGAAGCGGCCCGGCTGGAGGCCGAGCGGCGTGACCCGGCGGGCGTGGACGCGGCTCCGACCGCGGTGATCAGCACGGAGGCCGAGCAGACCCAGGTCATCCGGCACCCGGACGAGCCGCACATCGTGCCCGGCATGCGCGAGCCGACGCCGCCGACGGGCGTGCCGGTCGCGGGGGAGCGGCCGGCGGAGATCGCGGAGCCGGCGGACGAGCCGGAGCGGACGCAGGTGATCCGGCCGCTGGACGACCAGCAGAAGTAGGAGCGGGCGCCGGCCGGCTACTCGACGCTTTCGGGTGCCGGCTGGCGCCTTTGCGCGTCATCGACGAGGATGAGCGTGCCGATCATCATTCCGACCAGGATGCTCAGCAACCAGGAGTCGTCCTGCAGCAGGCGGGCGGATAGCGGCGCCTGGACGGCGATGGCCAGGAAGGCGAGCCAGGCGACTCGGCGCTGGCTGACCGTCAGGATGCTGTGGGTCGTCTCGCGCATTCCCGCAAGTCTGCCTGGAGGTCCGGGATGCACCAGTCGGCCGTTCGGTCGAGATTGTGGCGTTCGCTCGTACCATTGCTCGCGCTGCTGGTCCTCGCCGCGTGCGGTGCACCGGGTCCGGCGCGGCTGCGCCCGCACTGGGCCGCGGAGCCGGCCCGCGGTGCCGTGTCCGGCCACACCGTCACCGGCCCGCGGGACGGCCTGGACGCGGCCACGTTCGCGCTGGAGAGCGGCGTCACCGCGATCACGGTGCGGGTCGCGGACCTGGGCGACGACCTCTTCCGGGTACGCACGCCCGACGGCGCCGGTGTCGCGCCGCGGCTCGACCGGCACGGCGCCGACCTGCGGCTGACCACCACCGGCACGGGCCTGTCCGGCCCCGCCGAGGTCGACGTGACACTGCACAAGGCGGTGCGCTGGCAGCTTCGGCTCGGCGGCGGCAGCCGCGACGAGCGGATCGACCTGCGCGGCGGTGTCGTCACCGGGATCGAGTTCGTCGCCGGGGCCGGGCGGGTCTCGCTGACCCTGCCCGCGCCGCGCGGGACGGTCCCGGTGCGGATGACCGGCGGCGTCGACGACTTCCAGGTGCGGCTCAGCGGCCGCGCGCCGGTGCGGGTGCGGATCGGCGGGGGAGCGGGCAGCGCGTCGGTGGACGGGCGCGCGCAGACGGGCGTACCCGGCAACACGGTCATCGAGGGCTCCGGCTGGAACGCCGCCGCGGACCGCTACGACGTCGACCTCGCGGCCGGCGTCTCGCGGTTCTTCCTCGACCGGCAGTGAAAGCGCGTTGAGAGCGCTCTCGTCATTATCATCGCCGGGTGACGACCCCCTCGGCCCGGCCGATCCGCATGTCCCTGCTGATCCTCGCGTACTTCGCGTTCATCAGCCTCGGCCTGCCCGACGGCCTGCTGGGCGTCGCGTGGCCCTCGATCGCCGGCGACTTCCGCGTCGGCACCGAGGCGGTCGGCCTGCTGCTGATCGCGTCCACGGCCGGCTACTTCGTCTCCAGCATCGCGGCCGGCTTCACCCTGGCCCGGGTCGGGGTCGGCTGGCTGCTGGCGGTCAGCACCGCCTGTGCCAGCGCCGCGCTGGCCGGCTACGCGATCTCACCGGCGTACGCCGTAATGGTGCCCTTCGCGCTGCTCGCCGGCTTCGGTGGCGGTGCGATCGACTCCGGGCTCAACGCCTACGCGGCGGCGGCGTTCGGCGCCAAGCACATGAACTGGCTGCACGCGTTCTTCGGGCTCGGCGTCGCGATCGGTCCGCTGATCATGACGGCGGTGATCACCGGCGCGGGGATGAGCTGGCGCTGGGGCTACGCGATCGTGGCGACCGCGCAGGCCTGCCTGGCGCTGGCCTTCTTCGTGACGGTGCGCAACTGGACCCGGCACGCACCGGCGCCGGCCGATCCCGCGCCAGCGGTCGAACCGGCGATCACGGGCGGTGACGCGATCGCCACCAAGGTGCGGACCGAACCGGCGACGAAGGTACGCACCCGCGAGACGCTCGCCATGCCCGCGGTCTGGCTCGGCGTGCTGGCCTTCGCGGTGTACGTCGCGGTCGAGATGGGTGCGGGCCTCTGGGCGTTCCTGCTGCTCACCGAGTCCCGCGGGGTCAGCGCCGGGATCGCCGGCCTGTGCGTCTCGCTCTACTGGGGCATGCTCTTCGTCGGCCGGGTCGTCCAGGGCGTGGCGTCCGAGCGGGTCGACCCGACGAAGATCCTGGTCGGCAGCCTGTTCGGGATGGCCGGCGGTGCCCTGCTGGTGGCGTTGCCGCTCGGCGCCTGGGCGGCGATCCTCGGGCTGGCGGTGATCGGCTTCGCCGCCGCGCCGGTGTTCCCGCTGCTCACCCTCACCACCGCCGACCGGGTCGGCGCGGCACACGCCGACCGCGCGATCGGCATGCAGATCGGCGGCGCCGGCCTCGGCGGCGCCCTGATCCCGTCCGGGATCGGCCTGCTGCTCGGCCACTTCGGCGCCGGCGCCCTAGGCACCTGCCTGCTGATCCTGTCGGTGCTGCTGATCGCCTTCTACGCGGCGGCCACCCGCGGGCGGACCGACCTCACAGCTCGACCCGCATGACGACCCGGCGCGGCGTCGGGTTGCTGACCTCGGTGAACCCGGCGTCGGCGAACACGCTCGCGGTGCCGACGAACAACTCGCCGCCGCCGGTCCGCCCGGGCTCGCTCGAAGGACGCCCTGTTTGTTCACGCGGCGTTCCTGATGCTGTTGCGGGACGCCGCCC
>NZ_JBFAIU010000260.1:0-11171 GCF_040654855.1 Asanoa sp. NPDC050611 | reverse complement strand
CTTCTCGCCGTGCAGCGGATACTTCTGGCGCAGTTAGAACTTGGTGTCCACATTGGTGGGAGTGAACGTGTCGGGCGGCGAGGGGTCAGCCGCACGGTGTTGTGCCGGGCGTCGACCGTGCCGAGGTGGCGGCCGTTGAAGGGGTCGAGCAGCCGGTACCGGCCACGGCCGAGGCCGCGCAGCTCGACCGTTCCGTCGAACGTGTCGGCGTAGAACGCGTAGTGCAGCGCGCGGTCCTTCTCGACGACGTGCGTCTCGGGCTTGTCGAAGCCGATGTCGTACAGCTCGCCCCGGTACTCGCCGGTGGGCAGCATGTTCTTCTTGTAGAGGCTGACCCACTTGCGCCAGACGACCTCCTTCTCCGGCGTGAGCAGGGTGTCGTTGTCCGGGCCCGTGGGGTAGGTGAACTTGGTGGACAGGACGCCACCCACACCGTAGGTCGAGGCGAAGTCGTCGCCGTTGTCGCTCAGCTCGACGTGGTCACCGGCGTAGCTGGCGCCGGCACCCATCATCGCGTGCATGGTCTTGCCCTTGGACCGGACCTGGTACGACGACGTCGGGTCCGAACCCGGGTACTGGTCGATGTAGGGCAGGTTGTGGAACGCGAACGCGGTGCCGCAGGGGCAGAGCTCGACGACCGCGTTCCGGTTGGCCTTGTGCGCGGCCTCGTAGATCGCCTTCCAGAACTGGGCCAGACCCTCGGTCGACTCCTCCGGGCGGGCGTGCCCGTGCGCGGGGTTGTAGCAGGGCGCCACGCCGTTGAGGTGCTGGCCGTCGATCTTGAGACCCTCGTAGCCCCAGTCCCGGATGAACTTCGTCGCCTGCGCGGCGAAGTAGTCCACGACGGGCTGGTAGCCCGGGCACATGGTCCACGAGTTCCACCAGGTGACCCGCTGCATCTTGCCGTCCTTGTCCAGCAGCAGCATGTCGGGACGGTTCAGGAAGATGTTGCTCTCCGGGTCCGCCGCGAGCGGAGCCCACCACAGCCGCGGCCGCAGCCCGGCATCGCGGATCTCCTTGGTGAAGGCCTTCATGTCGGCCTCACCACCCGGGAACTTCGCGAGGTTGATGTCCCAGTCGCCCTCGTTGGTCTGCCAGCCGTCGTCGAGGCCGGCCCAGACGAGGCCGACCTCGCGCACCTTGGGCAGGGTGCCGACGACCTGCTCGACGGTCATCTCGCGCTCGTAGCCCCACGCGCACCAGACGGGGTCGAAGGCCGACTTCGGCGACCTCGGCGCCCGCTGGCCGAGGTCGCTCATGTAGTCGCGGTAGCGCTGCAGCGGCACGAAGTGGTCGCCGGAGTGGGCGATCAGGAACGTCGTGTCGGTGGTGAGCCGCTCCCCCGGCTTGAGCGTCCGCGCGGCGTCGCCCTCGACCGCGATGCTCGCGCCGTTGGCCGACTTGCGCACGGGCAGGCGCAGGATGCGCGCCACCGGCTCGACGTGCCCGACGGAGACGCCCGCGCCCTGGCGCCAGACCGAGGCCATCGGCGTGCCGCCGCCGTAGTCGGACGAGTCCATCCCGAGCGAGTTCACCTGGTTGAAGGTCGGCGTCACCGGGCGCACCCAGTCGCGCCGGTTGCGGTAGGTGGTGCCGGAGAAGGTGTAGAAGCCGCCCGGCTGCTCCAGCACCTCGTGGGCACCGCTGCGCCAGCCGGTCACCGCGAGGTCGGTCCGCGACGTGTTGGTGTAGGTGACCGTCATGACGATCATGCCGGTGAGGCGCTCGTACGAGGTCAGCTCGACCGTCTTGCGGACGCCGGCAGCCGCGTCACCGCGGACGGTCACCGTGACGCCCTTGCCGTGCCGCGAGTGCTTCGTCTTGCGGGTCTCGTGGTCGCGGTAGGCGAACTCGTCGATCGCCCCGCCGGCCACGAGCAGGGCCTCGCTGGCGTCGAAGCCCGTGACGTCGGTGTGCTCGAACGCGATCCGGGTGTGCAGCTTGTCGTCGAACTCCAGCGCGATGGTGGTGTCGCCGACGCCGACGACGTCGTGGTCGTGCTTCGGTTTGGCGGCGGCGGGCGTGGCGCCCACCGCGACCGTGGGAATGGCGGCCAGGCCGGCGCCACCCAGCGCGAACTTCAGTACCGTTCGCCGCTTCATGTCGGTCACGTCGAAGTCCCTTCGGTCAAGATCAAGTCACGCCGATACGTGCTCCGGCGTCGAAGACGGGGCAGGGAATGCGGCGGCTGCGATCCCGGGCGGAGCCACCGAACTGGTCGACCTCATGGGGTGGTCTGTTCGACGAACGTAAGTGGCATGCGATTGGCTTGTCAATGGTCTGCGTCCGGTAGTTTTCTGGTGTGGTCGTCGATTGGTATGGTCCGGTATGACCGTTGCGACGACGCGGACGCCGCGTCGCCTGTTCGCCGACGAGGCGCTCCCGCTCTACGAGCGCACCGCCGCGCAACTCCTCGATGACCTGCGCGCGAACGCCGCCCACGCCGGCGACCGGCTGCCCTCCGAACGGGCGCTGGCGACCCGCTACGCCGTGTCCCGCGTGACGCTGCGTGCCGCCCTCGCCGAGCTCGAGTCCCGTGGCATCGTCCGGCCCGCCTCGTCCCGCGGGTGGTTCGTCGGCGACCTCGAGCCCGAATCCGCGCCGGCGCCGTCCACCGCGGCGCCGCCACCACAGCCCCAGGTGCAGGGCCTGGCCGACTTCGCCCGCGTCAACGGCCTGACGCCGAGCAGCCGCGTGCTCTCCGCCGCGGTGCGCCCGGCCACCGTCTCCGAGGCCGAGGAGCTGCGCATCGCACCCGGCGCCGACCTGTTCGAGCTGCACCGGCTGCGCTTCCTCGACGACCTCCTGGTCGCGTTCGAGCACAACCGGCTCCCGCTCGCGGTCTGCCCGGCCCTGGCCGCGACCGACTTCAACAGCGCGTCGCTGTACGCCACCCTGCGCGCGGCGGACCCACCCCAGCTGCCCCGCGTCGCCGACTACTCCGTCGAGGCCCGGCACCCGACGGCGCGGGAGATCGAGCTGTTCGACATCGGCGACACGATGCCGATGCTGGTCGCCACGCAGCTGACGTTCAACCAGGGCGGCCGCCCGATCGAGCTCACGGTGCAGGTCTACCGGGGCGACCGCTACCGGTTCCGGGCCTCGATAACCAACCGACCCTAATCGGTGATCGAGCCGCGGAAGCGGTAACGGTCACCGCGGTAGACCTGGACGGTCAGCTCGATCGGCTGGCCGTCCTGGTTGAAGCTGAGCTGGGTCGCGACCAGCATCGGCACCGTCCCGTCGACCTCCAGCAGCCGCCGTTCCTCGTCGATCGGCTGGCGCGCCTCCACGGTGTACTGCGCCAGCCGCGGCAGCTGCGGCGGGTGGGCGCGGCGCAGGGTGGCGTACAGCGACGCGCTGGTGAAGTCCGTGGTGGCCAGGGCCGGGCAGACCGCGAGCGGGAGCCGGTTGTGCTCGAGCACCACGACCAGGTCGTTGAGGTAGCGCAGCCGCCGCATCTCGAACAGGTCGGCGCCGGGTGCGATGCGCAGCGACTCGGACTCCGCGACCGAGCACGGCCGGACCCTGGACTCCAGGATCACGGCGTGGGTGGTCAGGCCGTGCGCCGCGGCGTAGTCCGCGAAGCCCTGCACGACGTGCCCCGACGGCCGGCCGTCGCCCGGCTGCGGCGTCGCGCCGTCGCCCGCCGTCAGGTCGGTGAGGAACCAGCCGCGGGCCGGTGAGGGCTCGACGACGCCCTGGTCGGCGAGCTGGTTCAGGGCAGCCCGCAGCGTGGACCGGGAGACGCGGTAGTGCTCGGACAGGAGGCGCTCGGAGGGCAGCCGGTCACCCGGGCGGTAACCGCCGGCGACCAGGTCGTCGACCAGTCGGGTGGCGGTGCGTCCGGACAGCAGAGCCGACGAGCTCGCGGGCAGGGCGCGCGGCGGTTCGGACTCGAGGGGAACGACCATGGCGATCAGCGTACCGGATTACATACCAATCAAGCAGTAGCCGGCCAGTTCGAATACCAGTAGGGTCCAGTTCACCTTCGGAATGGCGACCGGCTGGAAGGAACCGCACCGTGAACAACCCGCTCGACATCGTGATCGCCAGACACAAACGAGGGGAACCGGTCGGTGTCACCTCGATCTGCTCGGCCCATCCGTTGGTCCTGCGGGCCGCGATGGCGCAGGCCGGGGAAGACGGCGACCTGGTGTTGATCGAGGCGACCTCCAACCAGGTCGACCAGACCGGCGGCTATACCGGTATGCGGCCGGCCGACTTCCGCGACCTGGTGCACCGGGCGGCCGACGAGGCCGGGCTGCCGCGGGAGCGGGTCGTGCTCGGCGGCGACCACCTGGGCCCCAACCGCTGGCGCTCGTTGCCCGCGGAGGAGGCGATGGCGCACGTCGACGTGCTCGTGGCGGCCTACGTCGAAGCCGGCTTCACCAAGATCCACCTTGACTGCAGCTATCCCTGCGCGGACGACGCGACCCCGCTGACCGACGAGGTGATGGCCGCCCGCGCGGCCCGGATGCTCGCGGTCGCGGAGCGCACCGCGGCCGCGACGGGGCGGGCCGGGCAGCTCCGGTACGTCATCGGCACCGAGGTGCCGGTGCCGGGCGGCGCCGAGGAGACGATCGACGAGCTGCGCCCCACCACCGCCGGGTCGGCCCGCGAAACGCTGGCCCGGCACCGGGCGGCCTTCGCCGACCGCGGCCTCGCACACGTGTGGCCCCAGGTGATGGCGCTGGTCGTGCAGCCGGGCGTCGAGTTCGACCACCTGCGGGTCGTCGACTACGACCGCGACCGCACCAAGGAGCTGCAGCGGGTCCTCGACGACGAGCCGACGATGGTCTTCGAGGCCCACTCCACGGACTACCAGACCGTCGCCCGGCTCGCCGCTCTCGTCGAGGGTCACTGGGCCGTGCTCAAGGTCGGGCCCGGCCTGACGTTCGCGCTGCGGGAGGCGCTGTTCGCGCTGGCCGCGATCGAGGCGGAGCTCGTGCCGCCGGAGGACCGTTCGCGCCTGCCCGAGGTCGTCGAGCAGCGGATGCGCGCGGAGCCCGGGCACTGGGCCAAGTACTACACCGGCGACCCCGCGGAGCAGCGCCTGGCCCGGCGGTACAGCTACAGCGACCGGATGCGCTACTACTGGCCGGATCCGGAGATCCAGGCCGCCGAGCGGCGCCTGCTGGCCAACCTGACCGACCGGACCATTCCGCTGCCGCTGCTCAGCCAGCACCTGCCCGACCAGTACCAACGGGTCCGCGACGGCAGCCTCGGCGACCACCCCGTCGAGCTCGTCCTCGACCGCGTACGCGACGTCCTGCGCGGCTACCGGGACGCGACCACCCCCACCGAATGGCAGCAGGCGGCATGAGCACCTTCCTCGGTTACGACCTCGACCACCTGCGCCGGCACGGTGCCCTCGACACGAGTCGCGAGATCGCGCAGCAGCCGGCGGTCTGGCGCCGGATCGCCCGGCTGGCGGCAGAGTCGGGCGCGGAGACCGACGCGTTCCTGAAGCCCCTGCTGGAACGGCCGGACCTGCGCATCGTCCTGACCGGCGCGGGCACCTCGGCGTACGTCGGTGACGTGCTCGCGCCGTCGCTGCGCCGGCGGCTGGGCCGGCGGGTGGACGCGATCGCCACCACCGACATCGTGGCCGACCCCCTGGCCTGCTTCGCCCAGGCCGTGCCGACGCTGCTCGTGTCGTTCGCGCGGTCCGGCGACAGCCCGGAAAGCGTGCGGGCCACCGAGCTGGCCAACGAGGTGCTGACCGACTGCTGGCACCTCGTCGTCACCTGCAACGAGCACGGCCGGCTCGCCACCCAGCACGCCGATCCGTCCGCCGTGCACGTGGTGCTGCTGCCCGAGGCCGCCAACGACCGGGGGTTCGCGATGACGTCGAGCTTCACCGGCATGGTGCTGGCCGCCCTGCTGGCCCTCGGCGGCGTCGACGAAGACCTGGTCGAGCGGCTCGCCGGAGCGGCCGAGCACGTCCTGGCCACCCGGCCGGCCGCGGCCGCGGAACTCGCGGCCCACGGCTTCTCCCGGATCGTCTATCTCGGCAGCGGCACCATGCACGGCGTCGCCCGGGAGTCGGCGCTGAAGGTCCTGGAGCTGACGGCCGGCCGGGCGGTCGGCCTGGCCGAGTCGGCGCTGGGCTTCCGGCACGGGCCCAAGTCGGTGCTCAACGAGGCGACCCTGGTCGTCAGCTACGAGTCCAACGACCCCTACACCAGCCAGTACGACCGGGACATGGCGGCCGAGCTGCTGGAGGTCCTACCGGCACGGAACCTCGTCACGATCACCGGCCAGCCGGCCCGGCACGGCGCGTGGCTGCTGCCGGGTGTCGCGGACATGGACGACGCCGCGCTCGCCCTGCCGGCCGTGATCTGCGCGCAGCTGATCGCCCTGCACTTCTCCCTCGCGCTCGGGCGCACACCGGACAACCCCTTCCCCGGCGGAGAGGTCAACCGGGTCGTCCAGGGCGCGATCATGCATCCCCTGCACCCCTGACGGAGGCGAGACACATGTTCCTCGGCGTTGACGGCGGTGGCACCAAGACCGCCTTCTGCCTGCTGCGGGCGGACGGCTCGATCGCGGCCGAGACCACGGCCGCGAGCAGCTACTACTTCAGCGAGGGAATCGACCTGGTGAGCCGGGTCCTCGAGGAGGGCATCGGCGCGGTCTGCGCGACGGCCGGCCGCACGCCGGCCGACATCGACTTCGCGTTCTTCGGGATACCGACCTACGGCGAGGTCAGCGGCGACATGGCCGTCCTGGACGCCGCGCCACGGAAGATCCTCGGCCACGACCGCTACCGCGTCGACAACGACATGGTCTGCGGCTGGTCCGGCTCGCTGGGCGCGGCGGACGGCATCAACGTCATCAGCGGCACCGGATCCATGACGTACGGCGAGCGGGCCGGCCGCGGCCACCGCGTCGGCGGCTGGAGCGAGCTGTTCGGCGACGAGGGCTCCGCGTACTGGATCGCCAGCCGCGGCCTGCAGGCGTTCTCGCGCATGAGCGACGGCCGCGCGCCGCGCGGCCCGCTCCTGGACGTGCTGCGTGAGCACCTGGAGCTGGCGGCGGACCTGGATCTCATCGACGTCGTGCTGAACCGGTGGCAGGGCGACCGGGGCAGGATCGCCGCGCTCTGCCCGCAGGTCATCACCGCCGCCGACCGGGGCGACGAGGCGGCCGCCGCCATCCTCGCCGAGGCCGGCCGGGAGCTGGCGCTGCTGGTCGACACCACGCGTAGCCAGCTCGGCTACGGGGCCGAGGAGCAGGTGCTGGTCTCCTACTCCGGCGGCACGTTCAACGCACCACAGGTGCTGTCCGGTTTCCGCGCGCACCTGCACGAACTGCACGACCGGTACGACCTTCGTCAGCCCCTGTACCCGCCGGTCGTGGGCGCGGCGCTCTATGCCGCGAAACAGGCCCGCAGCCCGCTCGGCGCCGACGCGCTCGAGCGACTCCGGACCACCCCCATCGCCACCGCTGCCTGAGGAGGCGCAGATGCCACCGATGACCATTTCCCGCATCAGAAGCAGCTGGATCCCGTACGCCGGACTGCTCGTGCTCTTCTGGGGCGTGTGGGGAGCTTTCTCCGCCGTCCCGACCAGCGACTACGGCTACCCCGACGGCATGGTGTACGTCGTCTGGTCGATCACCATGCTCATCCCGGCGGTCGCCGCCCTGCGCGGCGCCACGTTCGACCGCCGGCCGGTCGCGGCCGTCTACGGCCTGCTGATCGGGCTCACCGGCGCCGGCGGCCAGCTGCTGCTGTTCAAGGCGCTCACCATCGGCCCGGCGTACCTCATCTTCCCGCTGATCGCGCTGTCCCCGGCGATCACCGTGCTGATGGCCATGATCCTGCTGCGCGAACGCATCCCCCGGCTCGCGCTCCTCGGCGCGGTCGCCGCGCTGGTCGCGGTCGTGCTGTTCAGCGTCAGCGACGGCGACGGTTCGGCCACCGGCGGGCTGTGGCTGCTGCTGGCCATCGTGGTCTGCGTCGCCTGGGGCGTGCAGGCGTACTTCATGCGCAAGGCGGCCACGGTCGGCGTCAACGACGCCACCACCTTCACCTGGATGACGATCAGCGGCCTGCTGCTGGTGCCGATCGCCATCTGGATGGCCGGCGGCCTGGCCCTGGACGCGCCCTGGCAGGCGCCGACCCTCGCCGCGGTCACCCAGGTGCTCAACGCGGTCGGGGCGCTGTTCCTCGTGATGGCGTTCAGCCGGGGCAAGGCGTCGATCGTGGCGCCGACGACCAACGCGCTGGCGCCCGTGCTGACCGTGATCCTCTCGCTCGCCGTCTACCAGAAGGTGCCGTCGGTCTACGCGACGATCGGCATCGTGCTCGCCATCCTCGGCTCCACGCTGATGGTCTACGCGGACGAGAAGCGCGGCGAGGCCGCCGCGGCGGACACCACCGGCCAGGCCACACTGGACCGCAAGGGCGCACCGGACGTCGCGGTGCCCTGACCTTCTGACCGACCACGACGGCCGCCGGCCCGGACCCGCTCCGGACCGGCGGCCGTTTTTGGATCGCCGGCTGTTCCGCAGTCGCGCAAGTTAGCGCTAACATCACTGACACCTCGTTCGACAGTCGTGAATCTCGCGCTCCATCTTGCCGTGCAGAGACGTCGGGAGGATCCACCATGGCGCCCTCCGTTGTTACCGCTCACGCGGCCCGGTGGGCCGCCCTCGTCGCGTTGGTGGTGAGCTGGGCCGTGGTCGGCCTGCCGTCCGCCGCGCGCGCCGCCGGGCCGGTGTTGCCCGGCAACGAAGGCGACGTCGGCGTCTACACCGACGGCGAGCACCACGTGATGGAGATCGGCGATCCCGTTTACACCAATGTGGACGAGGTCGCCGCGAAGCTGGCTCCCGGCGTCCCGTACACCGCGGCGAGCATGCATCAGTCGATCTTCGAGCAGGACCTGGCGGCCGGCGGGACCGACTACCACCTCGACCGCGTGCTCGGCGTGCGGGGCACGATCGGGTCGGCGGTGCTGATGACCCGTGGCCGGTCGCTCTACCTGCGCGGCGCGAGCAACAACAACTTCGCCGTCATGGGCTTCGCCGGCAACACGTTCGTCGGCGGTCCCAACAACCTGGGCAACCTCTACACCGTCACCGTGCCCGGCCAGACCGTCAGCGAGGTCACCGCCGAGCGCTTCAACGCGCCGAGCCACGCCAAGGCCCGCTACACGGTCGGCGGCACGGGCGTCACCGCCGACCTCACGAAGTTCATCACGTACGACAACGTCGCCGTCACCGCGATCACCTTCGCCAACCCCGGGGCCGCCCCGGCGACCTTCACCGTGCGCGCCGCCTCGCCGCTGGCCACCGCCGCCGGTGCCGGGCCCGCGGACCTGACCGGGACGCGGACCATCACGAGCGGCGCCAACAACGGGCTGGTCGACACCGCCTGGAACACCGTGACGATCGACCTCACCGCTGCCGGGTTCACCCGCACCGGCACCGCGCTCGACCGGGAGGTCACCGTGCCGGCCGGCGGCTCGGTCGCGCTCTCCGTCGTCGGCGCCGTCTCCTCACCCACGCTGCCGGCGAGCGCGGCGAGCTATGCCGCGCTCTCCCCCGCTGACGCGGTGCGCACCGGCGTCACCGCGTTCAACCGCCGGTGGGCGCAGGACGTGCCGTACATCGACGTGCCGGACCCCGCCCTGGAGAAGGCGATCGTCTACCGGTGGTGGGGCGAGCGCTACAACTCGCTGGACGCCAACGCGGCCGGCTACGCCTACCAGTACCCGACCACGGTGGAGGGCGCGAACCTCTACCAGAACGCGGTCGCGCTGACCCAGCCGATGCACCTGCAGGACACCAAGTGGCTGCGGAACCCGTACCTCGCGTACGGCCAGATCCTCAACATCGGCGAGCTGTCGGGCTCGTCGGCCTTCCTGGACAGCCCGGGCCACACGAGCTGGAACAACCACTACTCGCAGTACATCGGCACCGCGGGGCTCGAGGCGTACAACGTGCACGGCGGCGGCACGGAGCTGGCCGCGAAGTTCGCGCGCTACTTCGAGGGCGACGGCGTCGGGCAGCTCGAGCACTACGACGGCAACGGCGACGACCTGATCGCCTACGACACGAACTTCATGCCGGGCAACGACGCCGACGCGATCACCTTCGGCTACCCGAAGGCCAACGCCGGCGCACCCGGCGCCCGCACCATCGAGCGCCCGGAGTCCGCGTACGTCTGGGGCGCCTTCGACGCCGCCCGCCAGCTCTACCGGATCGCCGGCGCCGACCAGGCGAAGGTCGACCGGATGGCGGCCGCGGCGGACGCCGTCCGGGCCGCGGTGCTCGACCGGTTGTGGAGCACCGACACGCGGATGTTCCTCGCCGGCACCTCGCACGGCGCGACCAGCGCGGCCTCCTCCAACGGCCGGGCCAACCCGCTGCCGCCCGACGCCCGCGACCTGATCCCGGCCAAGGAGTCGAACCTCTACGACGTCTACGCGCAGAACCTCGTCCCATTCGACCAGTGGCCGACCTATGTGGACGGTTTCCGCTTCCTGACCTACGGCGACAACTTCCCGATCTTCCCGTTCTACACCGCCAACCAGTACGACCGGGCGGCGTACGGGATCGGTGGCTCCAACAACTTCTCGAACATCAACTTCACTGTGCAGTACCGCGGCGTGCGCTCGGCCCTGCGCCACTACGACCCGACGCACAAGTACCTCACGCCGGCGTACGCCAAGCGGCTGCTCGACTGGATGGCCTGGAGCATCTACCCGGGCGCGGACCTGCGGGCACCGAACCAGGCGGAGTACTACTCCAACTGGAACCCGACCACGCGGACCTACAACCGCAACAACCCGAACCACGTGATGCTCGGCAACATGAACTACATCTTCGTCGAGGACATGGGCGGCCTGCAGCCGCGCTCCGACGACAAGATCGAGCTGTGGCCGATCGGGTTCGGCTATCCGCACTTCATGGTCAACAACGTGCGCTACCACGGCAAGGACGTCACGATCGTCTGGGACCCGGACGGCAGCGCGTACCGCCTGGGCGCGGGTTACAGCCTGTTCCTCGACGGGGAGAAGAAGGTCACCACCGACCGGCTCGGCCGGCTCACCTACGACCCGGCCGCCAACACGGTCTCCGCCGAGGACGGCCTGACCGTCACGTTCAGGGCGGCGAGCGGCGCCGCGGTGCCGAGCGCGGTGGACACCGCGATCGAC
>NZ_JBFAIU010000259.1:0-11176 GCF_040654855.1 Asanoa sp. NPDC050611 | reverse complement strand
GGCCGTTCTCCGTTGTCCTCTTCGACGAGATCGAGAAGGCCCACACGGAGTGTCCAGCTCCGAACTCCCGGCACGGCACCGCGGCGGCGTGTCCAGCTCCGAACTCCCGGCACGGCACCGCGGCGGCGTGTCCAGCTCCGAACTCCCGGCACGGCACCGCGGCGGCGTGTCTAGCTCCGGACCGCGGGCCGGTCCGCAGGCTCGGCCTGGCCCGCCGTGACCAGCAGCGCCGTCAGCATCGCGGCCTCTTCCCGCGTGCCGCTGATCTCGGTGTCGATGAGCCGGCGGAACGCCGGGTCGACCTGTTCCCCCTCCGTGATCGCCTGGTCGATCTCGAGCAACGCGTTGCGCATCGCGACCCGGGACGCATGCACCTCCGACATCGCGGTATTCAGGTGCCCGACCGCCGGAATCGGGAGGACGCGTGGTTGACGCACGGCTTGTGCGTTGAGCGGGCCGTCGTTGTGTGAGGCTGCGGAACGAAGACGGAGCGGGCGCCGCCAGCTCCGGAGAAGGCGAGGGCATTTGCTGGACATGTCGGCTCCTCGGCCGGGTTGGACATGTGGCGGCCGCTCCGACACCACCGGAGCAGCCGCTCTGTCTTTGTACTCCTTTCCGGCGCGCCATAACGCTCGCGTGACCGGCCGGTCTTCGGGCAACTGCAAAGGGCGCTTGCGGAAGACTCGCGCTCCGTAACCCTTGACGGAACGTAACGTGGCGTGCGCCCGATATGAGCCGATAAAGTGGCCGCACAGCTGCCGCACAGGGTGATCCACCTCACACCGATGCTGAGAGCGGTTTCTCTGCGTGACCGACCGAAGCCGGGATATGCGCAGTTGATATCGCCAATGTGACACTTCAGGTATCCACCGGCCGACGTTACGTTGAACGCGTGTCAAAACAGCGCCCGAAACCGCTGGACGAGTGGGACTTCCGGGCGTTCATCGCGCTCGCCGAGGAGCGGTCCTACGAGGACGCCGCCCGGCGCATGGCCGGGTTCCACGGCGGTTACAGCCGCCAATCCGTCCAGCACCGGATCGCCAAGATTGAGAGCTGTGTCGGCGAGTCGCTGGTACGCCGCAATGTCGACCGCCGATACCTGCTGACCGACGCCGGTGAGCGGGTCCTGCAGATCGCCCGGCAGGTGGTCGCGCTGCACGAGCGGATGGGCTCCGCCTCCGCCCGGCCGACGGTCTGGACCCTCGCCTGCGGGCCGCACCACACCCAGTTCGTCGCGCTCGCGGAGGACCGGCTGCGCGCGACCGAGGGCGGCGACAAGCTGCGGGTCGAATACCTCTCGCAACCCAACCGGGCCGAGCACCAGTTCTTCGGCGACCCCGTCGACCGCCTGCTGCGCAACGAGTTCCACCTGATCATCGGCCCGCCCGTGCGCCGGCCCGGCCTGCGCTCGACCCGGCTCTACGAGGCCCGCCTCGAAGCCATGATCGACCGCGACTTCCCCGACGACCGGCTCTCCCTGCACGAGCTGGTCAACGACTACGAGGCGTTCCTCCAGCCCCGCGACGTGCGGGCCAGGCGCGTGCTCGAGGACGCGATCGCGGCGGCCGGCATTCCCGACCCGGACCCGGCGAGCCGCGTGGCGATGGAGACCTACGAGACGGCCACGAGCGTGATCCGCCTGCGCACGCAGCGCCACCGCCCGGGCCGCGACCGGGGCCGGATCCTTGTCGTGCCGTCCGACGTCGCACTCCCGTACAAGGACGGCATGGTGTTCGGCGGCGGCGGCGCCGACCGGTTCAAGTGGGTGCCGATCCACGACGGCTCCACCCCGCTGCGCATGGACATCTGCGTGACCATCCGCGACGTGCACCAGGCGGCGCTGCGCCCGGTGATCGAGGCGCTCCGCGCCGGGGTGCTGCAACTCGACCGCGGCCGCCACCGGATCTCCGGCGCACCGCTCACATCCGCCACACCGATACCGACCCAACGCTCCTAGATCCATTGACCCGGAGCCCGGGGTAGCCTCCCGGCATGACCACCACCGGGGGCCGGGTGCACCGGATCTACAGCGTCGTGGTGTTCATCGTCCTGGCGTCGCTCGACAACGTCGCGGTGGGCCTGGTGCCGCCGCTCTACGGCCCGATCTCGGACTCGTTCGACGTGCCGCTGGGCCTGGTCGGCACCGTGACCGCGACGTCGTTCCTGGTCAGCGCCGCCGCCTCGGTCGCCTGGGCCTACTACGGCGACCGCGGCAACCGCAAGCCGCTGCTGATGATCGGCACGCTGCTCTGGGCGGCCGGCATGACGGGCAGCGCGGTCGCCGGCACGTACCTGCTGTTCTTCGTCTCCCAGGTGGCCGCCGCGGTCGGCCTCGGCGCGGTCAGCTCGGTCGGCTTCTCGGTGGTCAGCGACCTGATCAAGCCAAAACGCCGGGGGCTGGTGATGAGCCTGTGGGGCCTGTCCCAGGGCATCGGCACGTTCGCGGGCACCCTGCTGGGCGGTGTACTGGGCGCGGCCGACTGGCGACGCCCGTTCCTGATCCTCAGCGCGGTCGGCCTGGTAGCCACGGTCGCCTACTTCTTCACCTACGACATCCGCCGCGGCCAGAGCGACCCGGAACTGGCCCGCGCGATCGCCGAGGGCCACGAGTACGACTACCGGATCAGCCGCAAGAACCTCCCGGCGATCGCCCACCGCCGCACGAACGTCTGGCTGATCCTGCAGGGCCTGCCCGCCCAGATCGCCTTCGGCTCGCTGGTCTGGCTGCCGGTCCTGTTCCGGGAACGCGCGATCGCCCAGGGCTACGACAACGACACCGCGATCGTCGTGGGCAGCGTCTTCGCGACGATGTTCCAACTGGGCGGTGCGTTGTCGATTTTCGGCGGCCTGATCGGCGACAAGCTGCAACGCCGCACCCCCCGCGGCCGAGCGTTGGTCGCCAGCGTGGGCATCCTCGCCGCCGTACCCCTCTACCTGGTCCTGTTCTTCCTACCGTTCAAGATCGACGTCCCACCGAACGCCGGCGCCGGCGCGGTCCTGGGCGCGGCGGTGACGAGCGTCGTCACGGAGCCGACGGTCACCCTGACCCTGCTGATCGCGATCGTCGCCCTGGCCCTGACCTCGGCCAACTCCCCGAACTGGTACGCCCTGATCGCGGACATCAACCCCCCGGAGTACCGCGGCACGGTCTACAGCCTGGGCAACCTCACCAACGGCGTGGGCCGAGCGGCCGGCAACGGCCTGATCCCGGTCGCGTTCGCGGTGATGGCCTCGACCTACGCGTCACCGCTGAACTACTCGGTCGGCCTGGCCGCGTTCCAGCTCTTCTTCATCCCCACCGGCATCATGTACTGGCTCGCCTCGCGCACGTCCCCCCGCGACATCACCGCGCTGCACGAGCTCCTCCAGAAACGCGCCGAAGTCACCGCCCGCACCCCCATCGACGACACCCACGACCAGATGCGTCGATAGATCAAAAGCAACATGGCTCGGGCCCGCGCCGGTCGCGACCGTCGCTCCCGCCAGACACCGCTTCGCTGCCAGGCCCGCACCGGGTCACGCTCACCCCAAAACCCGACCGGACACCACCGAAACGTGCTCTGGATTGCGTGTCTCCGGTCTGCCTCCGTCCCCGATCGGTGCCAGATCCTCGGCTCTCGGCCGGAGTCAAGGGTGGCCGCGCAGCCGACGCGAAGCGCCCTTGACGCCGACCGAGAGACGTGGAGACTCGGGCAGCGGGGGAAAGGCGTGCTCAGGACAACCGAGCCCACACGGTGACGTCCGTAGGAACCGACCGACCATTCACCGGCTCGCTGGAAAGCAGCACCTCAGCGCCCTCCGGAAGCTCGGCGGCCGCCGAGCCGAAGTTGGTCAGGACGAGCAGGTCTCCGTTGCTGAAGGCCACCACGTCGTCCGGACCGCCGACCCAGGCCAGCTCCCCGGCACCCAGCCCCAGCTCCCGCCGCAGCCGCAACGCCGACACGTACAGCGAGTACGTGGACCCCGGCACCCCCACCTGCCGATCGAGCGCCAGCTCACCGAACACCGCCGGCTGCGGAAGCCAACTGCGATCGGAGGGCCCGAAGCCGTACGAAGGCGCGTCCGCCTCCCACGGAACAGGCACCCGGCACCCGTCCCGCCCGACCGAAGCACCGTGGGTCCGAAACCAGGTCGGATCCTGCCGGCTCGAGTCCGGCAGCGTCGTGTGCTCGGGCAGCCCGAGCTCCTCACCCTGGTAGAGGTAGGCCGACCCGGGCAACGCC
The DNA here is from genome assembly GCF_040654855.1 of Asanoa sp. NPDC050611. Lineage (NCBI taxonomy): Bacteria > Bacillati > Actinomycetota > Actinomycetes > Micromonosporales > Micromonosporaceae > Asanoa > Asanoa sp. NPDC050611. The sequence continues at coordinate 6,953 of NZ_JBFAIU010000259.1, read as the reverse complement.
AACATCAGCAACGTCGCCGCCCGCGCCCGGCGCAACCCCAACCCCGCATCCGGCTGCTTGTCGCCGGCGCCGATCCCGTTCGGCCGCGGCGTGCCCACCGGCAGCCCGAGCCGGGACGCGTGCCGGATCACGTCATGGTTCGACAGCACCCAGGTCGTGGGCGCGCCGACCGCCGCACTGGCCGCGAGAGACCGGGAGATCACCGACCGCTGAGCGGCGGCCGTCCACGATGCCTCGAGGTACTCGAAGTTGAACGCCTGGTGCATCTCGTCCGGCCGCACGTAGGCAGCCAGCCGCTCCGCCGGCTGCACCCATGCCTCGGCGACCAGGATCCGCTCGCCCTCGTAGCCGTCAAGGATCTTGCGCCACCGCCGGTAGATCTCGTGCACGCCGTCCTGGTCCCACATCGGCGGCCGCGGCCCGCCTTCGGTGCCCTCGGAGGTCAGCGGCACCATCGGCAGATGCCAGTCGGCCAGGTCGGCCTGCTTGACCAGCCCGTGCGCGACGTCGACCCGGAAGCCGTCGACGCCCCGGTCCAGCCAGAACCGCAGGATGTCCTCGAACTCCGCCCGCACCTCCGGGTTGTCCCAGTTGAGGTCCGGCTGGCCGGCGTCGAACAGGTGCAGGTACCACTGCCCGTCCGGCAGCTGCGACCACGCGTCGCCGCCGAACACGCTCTGCCAGCTGTTCGGGGGCGAGCCGTCGGCCCGACCGTCCCGGAACACGTAGCGGTCCCGCTCCCGGCTGCCCGGCGCCGCGGCCAGCGCGGCCTGGAACCACGGGTGCTGCGCCGACGTGTGGTTGGGCACGAGGTCGACGATGACCCGAAGACCCAGCGAGTGCGCCGAGGCGATCAGCTTGTCGGCGTCGGCCAGGCGGCCGAAGATCGGATCGACGTCGCGGTAGTCAGCCACGTCGTAGCCCGCGTCCGCCTGCGGCGACGGATAGAACGGCGACAGCCAGACGGCGTCGACGCCCAGCGCGGCCAGGTGGCCGAGCCGGCTGATGATGCCCGGCAGGTCACCGATGCCGTCGCCGTCGGAGTCGGCGAACGACCGCGGGTAGACCTGGTAGATGACGGCGTCGCGCCACCACTTCACGGCGTGCTCCCAACGCAGAGGACGGCAAAGGACCTAGTGTGCCCGCGGTGCCGCGGTCGAATCACGTACGACCAGCCTGGTGGGCAGCACCACGAAGCGGTCACCATAGCCGTTCACGTTGCCGCCCAGCGGGCCGAGGAGGGTTTCCGCGGCGATCCGGCCCTGCGCGGCCGCCGGCTGGGCGATCGTCGTGAGCCCCACCACACCTGAGACGTCGTGGTCGTCGACGCCGATCACGCTGACGTCGTCGGGCACCCGCAGGCCCGCGGAGCGCAGCGTGGCGATCGCGCCCATGGCCATCTCGTCCGACGCCGCGAAGATCGCCGTGGGCGGCTCGCCGCGGCGGAGCAGCTCCGCGGTCGCCCGGCTGCCACCGGCAATCGTGAAGGTGGCCTCGACGTCCAGCGCCGGGTCCGGCTCGATGCCGTGTGCCCGCAGCCGCTGCTGGTAGCCGCGCCGGCGGTCCAGGTGGGTGGAGATGGCCAGCTCGTCGGTCGGGTCGCCGGAGATGTGCGCGATCCGCCGGTGGCCCAAGGCGAGCAGGTGGTCGGTGGCGAGACAGGCCGTCTCGACGTCGTCGATCCGCACGCTCGGCCAGCCCGGCACCCGCGTCCCGGCGCTGACCGTCACCCCGGGCAGGGCCAGCCCGGTCACCGCCGCGAAGTCCTGCCCGGCCAGCGGCGTCGCGACCAGCATCAGCGCGTCCACCCGCTTGTGCAGCGTGCTGGTGTAGAGCAGCCGCTGCCGGGCGTGCTCACTGCCACCGAGGTTGAACAGCAGCAGGTCGTAGCCGGCCCGGTGCAGCCGCTCCTCGGCCGCCTCGACGACGGTGCTGAAGAACCACGGCGTGATCCTGGGTACGACCACCGCCACCGCCCGGGTCTTGCCACCGGCCAGCCGGGAGGCGCTGGGCGACGCGATGTAGCCGAGCTGGGCGGCCGCCTCCAGCACCCGCTCCCGGGTCGTCTGCGAGACCGTCGGCAGGCCGCGCAGCGCCCGGGACACGGTGGCGGTGGAGACGCCCGCCAGCCGGGCCACGTCGTCGATCCTCGTCATGGTCCGTCACCTCGCGCGCGGAAGGACGGTCGCCGGCAAGAATCAGCCCTTGACGCTGCCTGTCAGCAGTCCTCGCACGAAGTACCGCTGCAGGGACAGGAAGACGATCAGCGGGATGACGATCGACACGAACGCGCCGGCGGTCAACCGTTGCCACTCGCCGCCTCTGGTGCCGGCCAGCTCCGCCAGCCGGACCGTCAGCGGCGCGGTCTCCCGCCCACCACCCGCGAAGATCAACGCGACCAGCAGGTCGTTCCAGACCCAGAGGAACTGGAAGATCGCCAGCGACGCGAGCGCCGGGGTGATCAGCGGCAGCACGACGCTCCGGAAGATCTTCGAGTGGCCCGCGCCGTCGACCCGGGCCGCCTCCATCAGCTCGCCCGGCAGCTGCGAGATGAAGTTGTGCAGCAGGAACACCGCGAACGGCAGCGCGAAGCAGGTGTGCGCGAACCAGACCTGGATGAACTTGCCCTCGTTGTCGAGGTCCCACGGCGGCAGCAGCGTGATGCCGCCGAGCGAGATGCCGCGGGAGAAGAAGCTCAGCAGCGGGACGAGCGCCATCTGCAGCGGCACGATCTGCAGCGCGAAGACCGCGATGTAGAGCCAGTCCCGGCCGCGGAAGTTGATCCAGGACAGCGCGTACGCGGCCAGCGCGGCGAACGCGATCGGGAACAGCACCGACGGGATCGTGATGACCAGCGAGTTCACGAAGTAGTTGGCGAGCTGCCCGGAGGACGACGACCGTCCGAAGAGGACCTCGTTGTAGTTCTCGAAGGTCAGCTGCGGGTTGCTGAAGAACGTCCACCAGCCGGTCGTCTTGATCTCGTCCTCCGGCCGGAACGACGAGAGCAGCAGGCCGAAGGTCGGCACCGTCCACACCAGCGCGATGATGATCGAGACGATCGTCGCGGTGCGGCTGTTGAGCCGCTTGCGCACCCGTCCGGCGGCGGTGCGGGGCATCGGCTCCGCGGTCGCCTCACCGGCGAGCACGGGGGTGGTCGTGGTCATGTTCAGCCCTCCCGCTGGCGACGGAGGTTGCGGATCTGGAAGATGACGATCGGGATGACCAGGATGAACAGGAACACGGCGAGCGCGGAGCCCTGCCCGGCCTGCTGATAACGGAAGGCCTGGTTGTACATCTCGAGCGCGACGACGTTGGTGTCGAAGTTGCCGTTGGTCATCGTCCGGACGATGTCGAAGATCTTCATCGTGCCGATCGAGATCGTGACCACCACGACGATCAGCGCGGGCCGGATGCTCGGCAGCGTGACCCGCCAGAACATCTGCCAGGGCGTCACGCCGTCGAGCCGGGCGGCCTCGACGATGTCGGAGGGGATCGCCTTGATGGCCGCCGAGAGGATGACCATCGCGAAGCCGGCCTGGATCCAGACCATCACGACGATCAGCAGGAACGTGTTGAGCGGGCCCTCGTTGAGCCACTGCCGCGGCTCGCCGCCCACCGACGTCCAGAGCCAGTTGAGGAGACCGATCTGGTCGCCTTCGCCGCGGTACGCGTACACGAAGCGCCAGATGATGCCCGCGCCGACGAACGAGATCGCCATCGGCAGGAAGATCAGTGACTTGGCGATCGCCTCGAACCGGGCCCGGTCGACCATCACCGCGTAGAGCAGGCCGACCGATGTGGCCAGCAGTGGGACCAGCACGACCCAGCCCGCGGTGTTGAGCAGCACGCGGATGATGTCGTTCTCCCGGAAGATCCAACCGTAGTTGTCCAGGCCGACGAACGACTCGCTGTTGCCGTTGAACAGCGACAGGATGATCGTGCGGATCGCGGGGATGACGAGGCCGATGAGCAGCAGCAGGAGGGCTGGCAGCAGGAAGGCGAGGCCGAGCAGGCCCTCACGGTGCTTGCGGACCCGCCGGCCGACCCGCTGACCGGCGGGCGCGTCGGACGAGCTGAGCGAGGCGGCGACCAGGGCGGCCTCGCGGCGCCGGGCGAAGTAGTTGGGCACGACGTCGAGCAGGAGCAGCAGTCCGCCGACCACCACCACGAACCCGATCACGCCGTACAGCAACATCGTCAGCTTCGGCGCGAAGTCTTCGAACTCCATCCGCCCTCCAGGATGCGAGCGTTGTGCGTTGTAGGGGGTTGAACCGAGAAGGTGGCCGGCCCTCGCGGGCCGGCCACCGTCATCGGATTACTTGGGCCAGGAGCCCTCGATCTGGTTGAGCACCTCGCTGGTGCTCTTGCCGTTGATCCAGTCGACCATGCCCTTCCAGAACGTGCCGGCGCCGACGGCGGCGGGCATCAGGTCGGAGCCGTCGAACCGGAACACCGCGCTCTGGTCCTGGAGGATCTCCACGGCCAGCTTGTCGATCGGGTTCTCGACGTTGGCGATGTCGAGCTTCTTGTTGGCCGAGACCCAGTTGCCGAGCTTGGCGCGGCTGTTGGCGGCCTCGCCCGAAGCCAGGTAGGTCTGGACCTTCTGGACCTCGGGACGGTCGGCGAACGCGACGGTGAACTCGCCACCGCCGAGCACCGGCTTGCCCTTGGCCGGGTCGACCGGCGGCAGGTAGAAGGCGAACGCGTCGCCGTCCTCGGCCACCTTCGTGCCCTCGGGCCACTGGTTGGCGTAGAAGGAGGCCATCCGGTACATCGCGCACTTGTCTTCCAGGATCGGCGTGCCCGCCTCCTGGAACGAGGTCGTCGTGATGCTCTTGACGCCGCCGAAGCCGCCGTTGACGTACTTCTCGTCCTTCAGGATCTTGCCGACGCGGTCGACCGCCGACGCGACCTTCGGGTCGTTGAACGGGATGCTGTGCTCGACCCACTGGTCGTAGACGTCGGCGCCCGCGTCGCGGAGCATGACGTCCTCGATCCAGTCGGTGGCCGGCCAGCCGGTGGCGTCACCGGACTCGATGCCCGCGCACCAGGGCTTGATGCCGGCGCCCGCGATGGTGTCGCTGAGCTGCATCATCTCGTCCCAGGTGGTCGGGACCTTCCAGCCCTTCTCGGCGAAGAGCTTCGGCGAGTACCAGACGAAGGACTTGACGTTGGAGCCCATCGGCGCGCCGTAGAACTTGCCGCCGACCGTGGCGTAGTCGAGCCACTCCTTGGCGTAGTTGCCCTCCGCCATGGTCTTCGTGTCGGCCGAGGCCTCCTTGAGCTTGCCGGCGTCGGCGAAGCGCTTCAGCAGGCCGGGCTGCGGGATGAACGCGATGTCGGGGGCGTTGCCGCCGTCGACCCGCACCGGCAGCTGCGCCTCGAACTCGCCGCTGCCCTCGTATTTGATGGTGATGCCGGTGCAGTCCTCGAACTTTTTCCAGGACTCCTCGAGGAGGTCGGCCTCGGCGTCACGGATGGATGCGTAAATGGAAACGGTGGTGCCGTCGTTGCCGGTGTAGGCGTCGTAGGCGGCGCAGTCGCCGGAGCTGGCGCTGCCGCTGTCGCCACCGTCATCGCTGCTGCACGCAGCGGCGCTGAGGGCCAGCGCCAGGGTGGTGGCGAGCACGAGGGCTTGGCGAGGTCTGGAAGAGACCGCCATGCCGTCCTCCTTCCTTGCCGGACGATCGCGGGCGGGCTGCCCGGTGCCGGTGTCGATTGTGGGCGTGTTCACATGCAAGCGCTTGCACGGAGGTCCGTCCAGATCGTGGAAGGCACGACGATGTAACAATCGAGAAACCTACAGAGAGAAATACACCGTTCTCACCTCGACAAATACGGCATGCCCGTCTGGAAACGCTCCAGGCGGGCATTTAGCCGGTCGATATTGACAACGGACAGGAGCTAGAGAGTCTCACCGCCGGGACGCAGGGCCACGGTGAACGGAGTCTCGGAGTGCCGACCGCCCGCGCTCGACGGCGGCGGGGCCGCGAACTCCTCCTCGGTCATCGCCTTGAGACCGCTGAACGCCATGCCGATCAGGGCCGCCGAGGTGATGAGAACGATGGGTACGAGCAGTTGCATCGGGTTGACGCCCTGGACGTGGTGGATGCCCGACTCGTGCAGGCGTACCTGGATCGCGGCCATTCCGGTGTAATGCATCCCGCACACCGCCAGCGCCATCACCAGCGAGGCGACGGCGATCCGGCTCCAGCTGCCGACGGTGACGGTGAACCAGAGGGCGACCGTCGCGGCCACCACCGCGACGCCGATGGACGCGAACACCAGCCGCGGGTTGTAGCTGATGACGCCGTAGACCCGCATCGCGAGCATGCCGGTGTAGTGCATGCCGACCACGCCCAGGCCGGTCAGCAGGCCGCCGCCGAGCACGCGGAGCACGCGGCGCCGGCCGAAGCCGACGATGAACAACCCGCCACCCACGGTGACCACCGACAGGGCGAGGCTCGCCATGGTCAGGTAGGGATCGAAGCGCAGCGGACTGGCCGGCACGGCGAACCCGAGGATCGCCATGAAGTGCATCAGCCAGATGCCGGCGCCACCGATCGCGATCGAGGCGAGCACGAGCCAGCGCGCCCGGCGGGCCCGCTGCCGGGTCGCCCGCGCCCGCGCGGTGCAGACCAGGCCGAGCAGCGAGCCGATGAACGACAGCAGGAAGGCAGCCACCGGGTTGAAGGCGCCATGTGCGAAGTGATGAATCTCGGCCACCCGGTCATCCCCGCACGCGCCGCCCGAAAATTGACGCACAGAGTGTCCGGCTAATCACGCGCAGCCGAACATCTGCCGGTCATGGCAAACGCCGCCGGGGCCGGCACCGCGGTCCAGCTGACCTGGACCCTGGTGCCGACCCCGGTGGGATCGGAGGGATTTGGGGTGTGGTGCCACCCCGCCCGCGGGCCACCATCGGCGGGAGGAAGCGGTGGGCGAGTTCGAGC
>NZ_JBFAIU010000258.1:0-11191 GCF_040654855.1 Asanoa sp. NPDC050611 | reverse complement strand
CCGCCCGCCAGGGCGAAGCCTCGGCCGTCGGTCGGCTCTTCGCCGTCGTCGGCCGGCGGCGGGACGACCCGCAGGCGCGGCGGACCGGAGGACGGCGGACCAACGGCGGGGGACTCCGGTGCGATGTCGGCCGGCACCGTACGCAGTCGGGGTGCGTCCCCGCCCGCCGGCGCCTCCGCGGGCCCCGTGCCGTAGTCGATCTCCGCGTGCGGCGTCACGACCGGCACGGCCCCGGTCGCCTGCGCCCACGACCCACCCAGCGCCGGCACCGGGCCCTCGCCGGGCCGCGCCGCCAGCACCAGCCGTCGCGCGATCTCCGGGAAGCCCGCCCAGTGCAGGCTCAGCTGCGACGCGTGCACCCGCCGCCAGACGAAGCCCTCCGGCGTGCCGCCGTTCCAGGTCCACGCGGGCGTCTGCCCGGCGCGTGGGCTGACCACACCCCGGTGCTGCTTGTAGCCGACCACCCGGGCGCCGATCTCCGCCACGGCCGTCGTCGCGCGCGCGGTCGCGTCGCGGTAGCCCACGATCATCTGGTCGCCGGTCGTGCCCGCCGCGTCGAGCACGCCGCACATCGGCCGGCCGTCGAACGCCTGGGCGAGCCAGAGCAGCCCGGCCCCCTCGGCGATCACCGGGCGACCCGAGCGGGCCAGGTCGGCGACATCGGCACAGAGGCGGCGGTTGGCGGACAGCTCTTCCGCGTACGCCTCAGGCAACGCGCCACCGACGACCAGCGCGTCGGTGCCCTCGGGCAGGAGTTCGTCGCGCAGCGGGTCGACGGCCACCACCGTGGCGCCGGCCGCTTCGAGCAGCTCGCGCGTCTCCGCGTACGCGAAAGACAGGCCCGGCCCGCCGGCGAGCGCGACCACCGGTCGGCGACCGACCAGGACGGCGGCGGTGTCCTCCGGGGTGACCGCCAGCTCGGTCGCCGGTGACCAGGGCGTCGTCGACAGCTTGGGGGCCGAGTGCGCGAGCGCGAGCAGGCCGTCGAGGTCGACGGCGCCGGCGATCGACTCGCCGAGCCGGCGGATGCCGCGCAGCGCCTCGACCTCACGGTGCAGGACGGGCACGACACCCTCGTGCCGTGGGGGCAGGGTCGACGGCAGGTCGCGGCGGCGTAGCGCTCCGTAGACAGGCACGCCGATGTCGTCGAGGGCCTCGCGCAGGAGCTGCTCGTGCCGGTCGGAGGCGACCCGGTTGAGGATCACACCACCGAGCCAGGTCAACTCGTCGTACGCGCGGAAGCCGTGCACCAGCGCCGCGACCGACTGGCCCATCGCACCGACGTCGACGACCATGATCACGGGGGCCCGCAGCGCGGCGGCGACGCCCGCGGTTGAGTCGGTCTCGACCCGGCCCGCGAGGCTGTCGAACAGGCCCATCGTGCCCTCGACGACGGCGATGTCGTGGCCCTCGGCACCGTGCGCGAACAGCGGCGCGATCCGGTGGGCGCCGACGAGCCGCGGGTCGAGGTTGCGGCCGGGGCTGCCGGCCGCCGCGCCGAGGTAGGCCGCGTCGGTGTGGTCGGGCCCCACCTTGAAACCGACGGCGGAGAGGCCGCGGCCGGCAAACGCCGCGAGCAGGCCGACCGCCAGCGCGGTCTTGCCGTGGCCGGACGACGGCGCGCTGACCACCACCCGTGGCACGGCGGACATCGGCGACTCCTCGTCGGAAAATGGCGAGCCGTCCGACGATACCTAATGGGCACGACAACATCAGGTCGACGACACATCGACGAACGGGGTACGCCCGGCGACCGCCAGGAAACCCGTCGTACGCCCGCAGTAGCCTTCTCCCGTGTACCGGTTCCTGCTGACCCCCCGGTGGCTGGGCTTCCTCGCGCTCGCGCTGGTCGCCGCCACGGTGATGGTGCTGCTCGGCAACTGGCAGCACGGGCGCTACGAGCTGCGCAAGGACGTCAACCACCGGATCGACGTGACCGACACCGCCACGCCGCTGCCGCTCGACTCGGTGGTCGCGCCCGGCGGCAGCCCCGGCACGCCGGGTCCGGGCCCGGAGCGCACGACGGAGTGGACGCGGGTGACCGTGACGGGTCAGTACGACCCGGCCAACATCGTCCTGGTCCGCGGCCGCACCGTCGAGAACGAGGTCGGCTTCGAGATCGTCACTCCGCTCCGACTATCCGACGGCTCCGCGGTGCTGGTCGACCTGGGCTGGGTCCCGGCGGCGCCGGGCGGCGGTGCGTACACGCAGCCCAAGGTCCCGCCGATCCCGTCCGGCCAGGTCACGGTGACGGGCGCGGTCAAGCTGTCCGAGAGCCGCGGGACCGGGGTCGACCGCGCCGAGGGCAAGCTGGAGACCCGGCGCATCGCGGTGCCGAAGATCGCCGCGGAGCTGCCCTACCCGCTACGCGGCGCGTTCGTGCAGCTCGACAGCCAGGTGCCGGCCCTCGACAAGGGCTTCACCGCCGTCCCGCCCAACTACGAGAACGACTGGCTCAACCTCGGCTACTCCGTGCAGTGGTGGCTGTTCGCGGTCATGACGCTGTTCGCGTTCGGGTGGGCGGCCCGGCGCGAGGCCCGCGGCCCGCGCGAGGCGGCTCCGCCGCAGGAGCGGGAACTCGCCAGCACCACCTGACCCCGCCGCTCCGCGGCTGCCGGGACGCGTCGCGGTCCGCGGTGGTGGGCGCGTCGCGGCACGCGGTGGCGGGAGGCCGCCGTGTTGCGCGGCCGGCGGTGGCGGCGGGGCGCCGTATGTCGCGGCGCGCGGTGGCGGGCGCCGCGCAGTATGGTGCCGTGGGGAGCCGCCGCGACGAAGGGTGCTGCGTGATGGGCACAGAACCGACGCTGCCGCTGCCCGGGGCGAGTGGCCCGGGCCAGTTTCCGCCGCCGACCGATCCCTGGTCGACGCCCGACCTCGGGCCGCTTCCTGACCCGACGTCCGACCCCGGGCCGGTCTACGCGCCACCGCCGCAGCCGACCAGCGCGCCCCCGGTCGCCCAGCCCAGCCCGGCCGCGCCTGGCCCGGCGGGCCCGTTCCCGCCCGCCGGCGGCGACGGCACCGTCGTCGCGCAGATCGGTGAGATCCAGGTGACCTCGCAGCTGGTGCACACGCCGGCCGGCAGTTTTCCGTTGGCGGGCTCCACCTGGCAGGTCAACGACTTCTGGCAGACGACGCAGAAGACGCCGACGTGGGCCGTACTCGCGGCGATCTTCGGTTTCTGTCTCCTGACGGTCTTCAGTCTTCTGTTCCTGCTGGTCAAGGAGACCCTCTACACCGGAACGGTGCAGGTCACCGTGACCAATGGCCGGCATCAATACGTCGCCCGCGTTGGGGTGACCGATCAGAACCAGGTCCAGTACGTGCACCAGCAGGTCAACTACGTGCGCGCGCTCGCCGCACTGTGAGGCATGCCACAACCGACGGTTGGGTAAGGCGCCCGCATGACGACCGATATGAGTACGGCTGAGCCGACCAGACCGAGCGACGACGGCCTCCGCCGCGTGATCTCGCGGCCGATGCTGACGTTCTTCATCATCGGCGACATCCTCGGCGCGGGCATCTACTCGCTGACCGGCGAGGTCGGCGGCGACGTCGGCGGCGCGATCTGGGCGTCGTTCCTGGTCGCGTTCGCGTTGGCGTTCCTGACGGCGTTCGCGTACATGGAGCTCGTCACGAAGTACCCGCAGGCGGCCGGCGGCGCGCTCTACTGCGACCGGGCGTTCGGGCTGAAGTTCCTGAGCTTCCTCGTCACCTTCGCGATCATGGCTTCCGGCGTCACCTCGGCGACGTTCGCGGCGAGCCGGGTCGGCGGCGACTACTTCACGGGTCTCTTCGGCGTCGAGAACCCGCCGATGGTCCTGATCGGAATCGTGGCCATCCTGCTGGTCGCGGCGGTCAACCTGTGGGGCGTGGCCGAGTCGGTGCGGGTCAACGTCGTGATCACCTGCATCGAGCTGGCCGGCCTGCTGTTCATCATCGGCGTCGGCATCGTCGTGCTCGGCGGCGGCGACGGCGACCCGAGCCAGGCATTCACCTTCTCGGGTACGGGCTTCGGCGTCGTCACCGGCGTCCTGTCCGGCGCGGCGACGGCGTTCTACGCCTTCCTCGGCTTCGAGGACTCGGTCAACCTGGCCGAGGAGACCGACGAGCCCAGCCGCGCGTTCCCGCCCGCGATGATCACCGGCCTGGTCCTGGCCGGAGTGGTCTACCTATTGGTCGCGTTCACGGCGGCGATGACCGTGCCGCTGGACGTGCTCACCGAATCCAGCGGGCCGCTGCTCGAGGTGGTTCGAGTCGGCGCGCCGGACCTGCCGGTCGGCGAGATCTTCTCCGCCGTCTCGATCATCGCGGTGTCGAACACGATGCTGATCAACATGCTGATGGCATCGAGACTGTTGTACGGCATGGCCAAGCGCGACGTCCTGCCCGGCGTGTTCGGTCGGCTGAGCCCGCGCCGTACACCGTGGGTGTCGATCGCCTTCACCACAGCCGTCTCGATCGTGCTGCTGTTCTTCGTGGACGACCTCGGCGACCTCTCGGACACCACGGTGCTGCTCCTGACCGCGGTGTTCCTGCTGGTCAACATCTCGGCCCTGTACCTGCGCCGCGATCCGGTCGACCATCCCCACTTCCGCGCACCCACCGCGCTGCTGGTCCTGGGCGCGGTGGTCTCGCTGATCTTCCTGCTCCCGATGGTCCGCGAGGCGTCGATCTACGTGCTGGCGCTGTGGCTGCTCGTGGGCGGCGTGGTCCTGTGGGCGGTCAACTGGGCCTTCCTGCGCCGCTCGACCGCCGGGGCGTAGCGCCGGGGATCAGGGCCAGAGCAGTTCCTTGTGCCACGTGTCGGCGACGCGGCGGTAGCGGAGGCGGACGTGACGGCGTTGGGCGTCGCCCTGCCAGAACTCCACCGCCGTGGGCGTGACGGCGTAGACGGTGTGGTCCGGGGACGGGGTGTCCGGGTCGGCGGCCACGGCGGCCTCGGCTCTGGCGAGGGCGCGCTCGAGGTCGGCCGGGTCGGCCAGGACCTCGCTCTGGCGGCTGGCCAGGCTGCTCACCCGGGAGGCGACCGGCCGGGCGCGGAAGTCGGCGGCCGAGGTCTCCGGCTCCAGCGCGGCGACGGTCCCCCGGACGCGGACCTGCCGGGCCACCTCACGCCAGTAGAAGCTCAGCGCCGCCACCCGCCGGTCCGTCACCTGGCGGCCCTTGGCGCTGCCGGCGTTGGTCGCGAAGTGCCAGCCGCGGGGGTCGACGTCTTTGAGGAGGAGTACGCGGGAGTCCGGCATGCCGTCGGCGTCGACAGTGCTGAGCGTCATCACGTGGGGCTCCACGACCTCGGCGTCGATGGCCTCGGCGAGCCAGGACAGGAACAGTTCGTCGGGGGTCGCGGGCGTGTCGTCCGGCGCGAACGACTGAAGCGGCTGGGCGAAGACGGGAAGGCCACGCAGAAGATCACGAACGCTCACGATCCGATCCTGCCACCGCGCCCGGCTGGGTCGCCGGTCGGTGCGGACACGTGGTCGCGGTCCTGGAGGATCGTCGCCATTCGCCCGGTGTCGCAAAACGGCTGAATCAACCTCCTACTGGCAGGCGGCCATTATGGTGGGCTCATGATCGACTCGTGGGACCCGGCCGGCCCTGGGGTGCTGCGGCTGCCCTCGGGCCGGCTGGTCCGCGGGCGTGGACTGCTGCGGGCGTACCCGATGGGGCCGCCCCCGACGTTCGGGCTCTATCTGCTCGGCAAGCCGGCCTCGCTGACCGCGTGGGAGAGCCGCTGGGTGCGCTGGCCGGACCTGTGGCTGCCGAGCGACCCGGCCGACGCCGGTCTCGCGCTCCAGGAGGCGTGGGACCGCGCCGCCACGGACCGGGTCGAACTCGCCTGCCGCGGCGGCCGTGGCCGCACAGGCACGGCGATGGCCTGCCTCGCGATCATCGACGGGGTTCCGGCCCGGGAGGCCGTGGCGTACGTCCGGGAGCACTACGACCGCCGCGCCGTCGAGACGCCGTGGCAGAAGCGGTTCGTCGCCCGCTTCGCCGCTCCTGGCGGTCCGGACCTGAACTGACCTGCCGCCAGCCTCCGGTGGCACGCTGCGGAGGTCGTGCGCGGGGCATCTGACGCGAATGCCACGCGGTTGAGGCCCGGAACAAGCGCCGGTGGGGATCGGCATCGGTCAGTTGCCGGGCGAACCAAACGGCTTGATCGTTCCGATGTAATGGGTATGAGACCAACCCGGCGCCCGGGCCGCGCGCTCGCCTTCCGCCCCGCTCGATGCCGCCCGCCACCGCAGGCGAATGCAACGGTCTCAGGTCTGCGTCGACCCCGGGCCCGGCCACCGCGGCTCCGGGCAGGACCGCCACACCGGCGACGACGACGCCGGCGAGCAGAAGGACGCCGACGTTCTGCCGGAATCCGGCGCGGGCTGGATCACCGCGGTGTCGGTTGTGAGCGGGGCAGGCCTACCTTCACGGCGCTGCGAGCTTCCGCTCGGGTGCCCGAGGTTGCGCCGGAGGGCCGGCCTGGACCGGCCAGCGCGGCCGGGTCGTTGACGAGCGCCAGACGAAGGATCAGGAGGTGATCGTTGCTTTAAGGGCCGTGACGAAGGCGTCCGTTGTCGCCCGATCACGCACCGCCACCCGGACGAAGTCCGTCCCCAGGCCCGGGAACGTGTCGCCCCTGCGGACCGCGTAGCCGCGGTCGCGCAGCGCCAGGCGGACCTTGTCCGCGTTGGGTATGCGCAGCAGGACGAACGAGCTCGCCGGGGGAGCGGCGACCGTCACCGCGGGCACTTCGGCCAACCGCGCCAGCAGGTGGGCGCGGTCCGCGGCCAGCGACCGGGCGATCGCGTGCTCGGCGTCCACCGCCACCGGGCTGGCGCACGCCTCCGCGGCGGTGAGGGCCGGCGTCGAGACCGGCCACAACGGCTGTACCGCCGCCAACTCGCCGATCACCGACGGGGAGGCCAGGGCGTAGCCGATGCGCAGGCCGGCCAGGGCCCACGTCTTGGTCAGGCTGCGCAGGACGATCAACCCGGGTAGGTCCGTGCGGGAGGCCAGGGACTCCGGCTCCGCCGACCCGGACGGGCCCAGCGTGGTGTCGGCGAACGCCTCGTCGACCACCAGGATGCGGCCCGGTCGCGCGAGGGCGGCGATCGCCGCGGCCGGGTGCAGGACCGAGGTCGGGTTCGTCGGGTTGCCCACGAACACCAGGTCCGCCGAGGACGGAACCACGGCCGGGTCCAGGACGTACGGCGGCGGCAGCAAGACCCGGGCGACCTGGTGGCCGGCGGCCAGCAGCGCGGCCTCCGGCTCCGTGAACTGCGGGTGCACCACGACCGGCGACACCGCGGACCGGAACGCCTGGGCGATCAGCACGAACGCCTGTGCGGCGCCCGCGGTCAGCAGGACCGAGGACGGCGACCGGCGGTGCCGTGCGGCAACGGCCGCACGGGCCGGGCCCGCGGACGGATAGGCGCCGAGCGAGGACAGCGACGCGGCCAACGGCGAGGCGAGCCACGACGGCAACGGCGCCTGCCGCACGTTGACGGCCAGGTCGACGAGCCCCGGCCCTACCTCGGCATCGCCGTGATGTCCCAGCTCGAACACAGGGACGACCGTACCCCGCGGTCAGGAACATGAGACGTAGACGTTGTTCACTTTCAACTACGGACATATCCCCTTATGTCCTAACTTGAGTTGGTGATTAAGCGCGCCCTCTCCACGACCAGCCGGTTCGCTCCGTTGCTGCGGGCCGGGCTCATCGCCGGTGTCGTCGTGGCGGCGGTCGCCTATCCGCTCGTCGCCGTCGGCGGCCTCGGCGCGAAGAAGGGGGCCGAGGCGTTCAACGCCATGCCGACCAAGCTCAGCGTCAAACCCCCCGCCCAGACCAGCTACGTGTACGCCTCCGACGGCACGACCCTACTGACGATGTTCTACGAGGAGCATCGCAAGTACGTCCCGATCTCCCAGATGTCGCCGTACATCCAGCAGGCCATCGTCGCCTCCGAGGACCAGCGCTTCTACGAGCACAACGGCGTCGACCCGAAGGGCATCGCGCGCGCCTTCGTCGCCAACCACCAGAGCGACGGCGTCCAGCAGGGCGCCTCAACGCTGACCATGCAGTACGTCCGGATGGCCCAGCGCGACGGCGCTACCACGCCCATCGAGGTGCAGGAGGCCACGGAGCAGACGAGCGCCCGCAAGCTGCGCGAGATGCGGCTGGCCCTCGCGGTCGAGGAGCAGTACACGAAGCAGGAGATCCTCGAGCGCTACCTCAACTCGGCCTACTTCGGACACCGCGCGTACGGCATCTACGCCGCCTCCGAGGTGTTCTTCTCCAAGTCACCCGCGGACCTCACGCTCGTCGAGGCCGCCACGCTCGCGGGTCTGGTCAAGGCGCCCACCGAGTACGACCCCGCGACGCAGGACAAGCTCGCGGCGACGGCCCGGCGCAACTACGTGCTCGACAACATGCAGAAGATGGGCTACCTGAGCCCGCAGGACAACGCGGCCACCAAGCAGCTGCCGATCGAGCTCCACCTCAGCACGCCGGCCAACGACTGTGTTTCGGTGCCGAAGAATCTCAACAGCTGGGGCTTCTTCTGCGACTACCTCAAGGCGTGGTGGGCCGAGCAGCCCGCGTTCGGCGAGAACGCCGCGCAGCGCGAGGACAACCTGCGCCGCGGCGGCTACAAGATCGTCACGTCGCTCGACCCGAACATCCAGGCCATCGCCGAGAAGAACGTGATGGAGAAGGAGAAGTCGAACAGCAAGTTCGCGCACGGCCTCGTGGTCATCCAGCCGGGCACGGGCCTGGTCAAGTCAATGGCGGTCAACCGCGTCTACTCGCTGGACCAGTCGAAGAACGGCACGCACTCCGACCCGGCCAAGGCGGCGAAGATCAAGGGCAACTACCCGAACACGGTGGTGCCGCTGCTCGGCGGCGGTGACATGCCGGGTTATCAGGCGGGTTCGACGTTCAAGATGTTCACGATGCTGGCCGCGCTGGACGCCGGGCTGCCGCTGTCGACCGCGTTCGACTCGCCGATGAGGCTCGTGTCCCAGTACCCGGGTGAAGGGCCCGGCTCGTGCGGCGGTCGCTGGTGCCCGTCGAACGCGTCCGGCGCGATGACCGGCCGGCATGCGATGTGGTCCGGCTTCGGCAAGTCCGTCAACACGTACTTCGTACAACTCGAACAGAAGGTCGGCGCCGACAAGGCCGTCAAGATGGCCGAGCGCCTCGGGCTGCGCTGGCGCACCGACGTCGACCAGATGATGGCCAAGCCACCGCGATCGAGCACCTGGGGCGCGTTCACCCTCGGCGTCTCGGACGTGACCCCGCTGGAGATGGCCGGCGCGTACGCCACCGTCGCCGCCGACGGCGTCTACTGCGAGCCGCTGCCGGTCACCTCGATCAAGTCGCCTGACGGCAATGAG
Source organism: Asanoa sp. NPDC050611 (assembly GCF_040654855.1). NCBI lineage: Bacteria > Bacillati > Actinomycetota > Actinomycetes > Micromonosporales > Micromonosporaceae > Asanoa > Asanoa sp. NPDC050611. The sequence goes on along the minus strand of NZ_JBFAIU010000258.1, from coordinate 1,801 downwards.
GTGACCTGGAAGAACCCGAACGGCGACACCGTGGACGTGTCCAAGCCGCGCTGCCGCCAGGAGGTCACCCAGGACGTCGCCCGGGCGGCGGCGGACGCGGCCCGGTGCCCGACCGGTGGCAAGGCGAAGACCGGCTCCTGCCAGGAGTGGTCGACGGCGCCGAGCGTGACCGCGACGGTGGGTCGTCCGGTGGGCGGCAAGACGGGTACCACGGACAGCACCCGGTCGGCCTGGTTCGTCGGCTTCACCAAGGAACTGGCCGGTGCGAGCTTCATCGCCGACCCGGACAACCCGTTCAACGCGGTGGGTGACGCGCAGTCGCAGAAACCGATCGACTCCGTGGCGCAGACGCTGCGCGACGCGCTGAAGGGCCAGCCGATCCAGGACTTCACCGCACCGTCACCAGCGATCGTCAAATGACCGGAGGGGCCCCGCGAGGGGCCCCTTCTCCGTTGGACGGGATCATGGAGGACATGAGCCTCCTCGCCGACACGCTGGCCGCGATCGGGCCGCTCGACGCCGCCGCCATGGCGGCAGCGCACGCGCGGCACGCCACCCTGACCAAACCGCCGGGTTCGTTGGGGTCGCTCGAGGAGTTGGGTGTACGCCTCGCGGGTCTCGCCGGCGCCAACCCGCCACCGCTGCCGGAGCCTGCGGTCGTGGGTGTGTTCGCGGGCGACCACGGCGTGCTCTCCCAGCGGGTCAGTCCGTGGCCGCAGGAGGTCACGGCGCAGATGGTCGCCAACTTCCTGGCCGGCGGCGCGGTCGTCAACGCGTTCGCGCGCCAGACGGGCGCCGGCGTCGTCGTGATCGACGTCGGAGTCGCCACGCCGTTGCTGACCGCGGAACCGGCCGCCGCGGACGGCGACTCCGCCGTCGCCGCGCCCGCCCAGGGCAACCCCGAAGTAGTCGAGGGCCCCCGACTCGTCCGAGCCAACGTCCGACCCGGCACTCGGGATCTGAGTGTCGAGCCGGCCATGACCCGGTCGGAGGCGACCGCGGCCGTCGAGGTCGGGATCCGGGTCGCCGGCGAGCTGGTCGACGGCGGCGCCGGGTGCCTGATCACCGGTGACATGGGCATCGGCAACACCACGCCCGCGGCCGCGTTGATCGCCGCGTTCACCGGCGCCGCGGCGGCCGACGTGACCGGGCGCGGCACCGGGATCGACGACGAGACCCACGGCCGCAAGGTGAGCGTCGTCCAACGGGCGCTGGCCCTGCACCGGCCCGACCCGGGCGACCCGGTCGGTGTGCTGGCCACCGTCGGCGGGCTGGAGCACGCCGCCCTGGCCGGCTTCGTGCTGGGCGGCGCCGCACGGCGCGTCCCGGTGATCCTCGACGGCGTGATCGCCGACTCGGCCGCGCTCGCCGCCGCGGCGCTGGCCCCGGACGCGGTCGGCGCGATGGTCGCAGGACACCGCTCCGCCGAGCCCGGCGCCTCGGTCGCGCTGCGCCACCTCGGCCTGGAGCCCATGGTCGACCTGGGCCTGCGCCTCGGCGAGGGCACGGGCGCGGTGCTCGCCTGGCCGATCGTGGCCGCCGCCGCCCGAGTCCTGCACGACGTCGCCACCTTCGACTCCGCCGGGGTGGCCGAGAAGTGAGCGCCCGAACCAGCCAGCGCAACACGCCGGCTCGCGCCCTCGCGGAGCGAGATGCGGCAATTACCCAGCGAACCAGCCGGCTCGGTGAGCCCGCTCCCTGCGGTGCGTCGCCGAGTGGGTGCGGCGGGGAGCGGGTGGGGCTACGAAGCGGCTTCGTTCGTGCAGCTCTTCCGTCCGTCGACCGAACCGGAAGAGAGCCC
>NZ_JBFAIU010000257.1:0-11201 GCF_040654855.1 Asanoa sp. NPDC050611 | reverse complement strand
GTTGCCGGCCTCGAGCGCGAAGCCCCGGTCGGCCGCGGCGGCCCGGGCCGCGAACAGCTGGACCGCGTCGGCCGCGGCCAGCGGTGGCACCGGCCAGACCACCTCGCCCGCCAGCCCGAGCGGCTCGCGGCCGGTGGCCAGCACCCGCAGCCCGGGCGCCGTGCGGAGCAGCGCCGCGACGAGGTCGGCGGCGGCGTCGACCACATGCTCGCAGTTGTCGAGCACGACCAGCATCCGCCGCGCCCGCAGGGCGGCGAAGCGGTCCACGCCGCCGGCGTCCCGCAGCCCGAGCGTGCTGGCCAGGGTGTCGGCGACCGAGTGCGCGTCGACGCCGGCCAGCTCCACCAGCCAGACACCGTCCGGAAAGGACGGTCGAGCCGCGGCTGCCACCTCGACCGCGAGGCGGGTCTTGCCGACTCCGCCGGGGCCGGTCAGGCAGACCAGCCGCTGTGCCGGCAGCAGCGCGCCCACTTCGGCGACGGCCTCGGCGCGGCCGAACAGCTCACCGAGCGCCGCGGGCAGGTTGGTGTGCCGGGGTGCCAGGTCGAGCGCCGGATCCTGGGTGAGGATCGCGCGGTGCACCGCGGCGACCGCCGGGCCCGGGTCGAGGCCGAGCTCGTCGGCGAGCCGCCGCCGCAGGTCGGCGTAGCTGTCGAGGGCCTCGGCCTGTCGTCCCGCCCGGTAGAGGGCCAGCATCCACAGCCCGCGGGTGCGCTCCCGCAGCGGGTTGCGCGCCACGAGGTCGGCCAGTTCGCCGGCCACCGCGGCGTGCCGCCCGAGCGCGAGCTGCGCCTCCACCCGGTCGTCGAGCGCGGCGAGCCGCCGTTCGGCCAGCCGGACGGTCGCGGCGCGGGCGAACTCGGCGTCCTCGAAGCCGGCGTAGGCGCTGCCGCGCCAGAGCGCCAGGGCGTCGTCGAGCCGCTCGCCGTCGAGCAGGTCCTCGAACTCGACCGCGTCGACCGCCCGGGTGGCCAGCCGATAGCCGGCGGGACCCGACTCGACCAGCGCGCGGGCGCCGGGCTCGGCGTCGTCGAGGGCGCGGCGGAGCTGCGAGACCTTCACCGCGAGCGCCGCGGCCGGATTGCCCGGCAGGTCGTCGCCCCACAGGTCGTCGACCAGGCGGTCGGCGGACACGGGCTGCCCCGCACGGGCCAGCAGCGCGGCGAGCAGCGTCCGGACCTTGGCGCCCGGGATCGGCACCGGCGCGCCGTCCGCCGTCCACACCGCGAGCGGCCCGAGCACCCCGAAACGCATGGCCGCCAGCTTAGGTGGCAGAAGGCCGTAAGGATTCCGTAATTCCCGTCCGCAGGATGGTCGGCATGAGTGACCTTGAGCGGCAGGTGGCAGAGGTTGTCCGGCGGATCGTCGACGACGGCGCGGAGAGCGGCGTGCAGGTCGCCGTCTACCGGCACGGTGAGCAGGTCGTCGACGTGGTCGCGGGGGAGGCGCGGGCCGGCACGCCGGTGGCGGCCGACACGCTGTTCCACGTGACCTCGACCGGCAAGGGTGTCACCGCGACGGTGGCGCACACGCTGGTGGCGGACGGCGTGCTCCGCTACGACATGCCCATCGTCGAGGTGTGGCCCGAGTTCGGCGCCAACGGCAAGGACCGCGCCACGCTGCGCGACGCGCTGACCCACTCGGCCGGCGTGCCGGCGGTGCCCGCGGACACCACCCCGGCGGATCTCTGCGACTGGGAGAAGATGTGCGACCTGATCGCGGGCGCGACGCCCTGGTGGGAGCCCGGCACACGCACCGGCTACCACCCGCAGACCTTCGGGTACGTCGTCGGCGAAGTCGTCCGCCGGGCCACCGGGCAGCCGATCTCGACGGTGCTCCGGGAGCGGGTCGCCGCGCCGCTGAGCGTCGTGGACGAGCTGTTCTTCGGCGTACCACCGGAGCAGCTCGACCGGGTCGCCACGCACGACGAGGCCGCGGCCGTGGAGCTCACGGCCGAGATGGTCGCGACCGTACCGTTCTTCCGGGTGCTCGACGGCTGGACCGCGGCGCCGCTGGGCGCGCTGCCGAACGCCGCCTACTGCAACCGGGCCGACGTGCTCGGTGCCGACATCCCGGCCGGCGGCGTGCTGTCGGCCCGCGCGGTCGCCCGCATGTACGCGGCGCTGATCGGCCCGGTCGACGGCGTGCGGCTGCTGTCGGCCGCCCACTTCGCGGAAGTCACCGCCGTGGCGGCCAGCGGGCCGGACGCGGTGCTCGGCTTCCCGGCCCGCCGCGGTCTCGGCTTCGACCTCGGCTTCCCGGGTGCGGGTGCCCTGGACAGCCCGACGCTGTTCGGCATGGCCGGCAGCGGCGGCACGGCGGCCTACGCGGACCCGGCCACCGGTGTGGCGATCGCGGTCGCCAAGAACCGGGTCAGCCCCGGTGACTACACGACCTTCGAGACCGTGTCCGCCGTCGTCGCCCGGAACCTCTGATGCGGACCGTCGACGAGTACGTCGCCACCCACCTCACCGGCGAGCAGGCCGACATCGTGGCGGCGGTGCGTTCGCTGATGTCCCGGCACGCGCCCGACGCCCGCGAGGTGATCAGTTCCGGGTCGCCGGCCTGGCGTGGCAACAAGCTGATCGCGATCATCAGCCGCAGCAGGACGCACATCACGCTCGCCTTCGCCCGCGGCGCCGACCTGACCGACCCGCACGGTCTGCTCGACGGCGTCGGCAAGGCCACCCGGCACGTGAAGCTCAAGCGGGTGTCCGATGTGGACGAAGGACGCCTCGCGGACTACGTCCGGCAGGCCGTCGCGCTGGACCAGTAGGGTTGCCGGCATGGACGCCGACTCGTACGCGCGTGAGCTGGCCGGCAAGGCGATCGCGGAGGGTGACGCCACCGCGTGGTTCGAGCAGCTCTACGCAGCCGCCGCGCGGGGTGAGACCGTCGCGCCGTGGGACCGGGACGCCCCGCACAGCCTGCTCGCCGGGTGGGCCGAGCGGGGCGGTGTCCGCGGCGGCGGGCGCCGCACCCTCGTGGTCGGCGCCGGGCTCGGCCGCGACGCGGAGTTCCTCGCCGGGCTCGGCTTCGACGTGGTCGCGTTCGACATCTCGCCGACCGCCGTCGAGTCGGCGCGCGAGCGGCACCCCGACTCCCCGGTGCGCTACGTCGCCGCCGACCTGTTCGACCCGCCGGCGGAGTGGCTCGGTGCGTTCGACCTCGTCGTGGAGAGCATGACCGTGCAGTCGCTGCCCGACCCGCCCCGCGGCTCGGCGATCCCGCTGGTCGGCCGGTTCGTAGCCCCCGGTGGCACCCTGCTCGTGATCGCCGCCGGCCGCGACGCGGAGACGGACTTCGCCGGCCCGCCGTGGCCGCTGACCCGCGCCGAGATCGACGCGTTCACGGTCGGCGACCTGACCGTCGAACGCCTCGAGGAGCTGCGCAAACCCGACGACCCGATCTTCGGGTGGCGGGTGGAACTGCACCGCCCGGGCTGATCCGGACATCGCGGGACGAACCTCTGGCGGCTCGCGGTTGATCTGCGACCATTGGCCCATGGGGTTCTCCGAGAGCCCGATCGGGCCGGTCGACTCCGTGCCCGCGGGCCTGGTCGGCGGCTGGCGCAGCTGGTACCACCGGCACAGCACGCGGTTCTACAAGCCGAACCCGCGCAACTCGTGGCTGAGCTGGATCGGCGAGGAGCACGTCGCGGTCGGCAGCCTGCCCACCGGCCTGACGCTGCCGCTGCTGCGGGACGCGGGTGTCACCCACGTGATCAACTGCCGGGCGACCAGCCAGACGTGGCTGTCACAGGACCTCGCGGCCGAGCGCGCGCTGTTCGGGCCGGCCCGTGTGGTGCACGCGCCGATGTGGGACTTCGGCCAGCCGCAGCACCCGCGACTCTGGTCGGCGGCGGCCCGCTACGTCGCGGACGTCCTGGCCGACGAGCCGACCGCCGGCGTGCTGATCCACTGCCACCAGGGGCGCCGCCGGTCGATCCTGCTGACCTATGCCGTGCTGCGGCTACGCGGGCACGACGCCGACACCGCCGCGGACCTGATCGCCACCCACCGCACGGAGGGCGTGCTGGTCAAGGCGTACGCCGGCAGCGTCGAACGCTGGCTCGACGCCGGCGCCGTCCCGATCGGCCGGCTCCGCCTGCGCTGACCACGCGGAACGGGGCCGAGGCCCAGCCTCGACCCCGTAGCGCGTTGGATCAGCGTGTCGCGAGGCGACCGCCGCCGCGGCCCATCATGCTCATCCGCGAGCGCGTCCCGGTGCGCCGGCGTGCGAGTTGACCGACGGCGCCGAGCAGGCCGAAGAAGATGATGAAGCCACCGACGATGATGTCGCTCCAGCCCGGGCGACCGAAGTTGCCGAAGTGCGCGTATCCGAACGCCCACGGAGACGCCATCATCCAGCCGCCGGCGACCATCGCGACCACGTCGACCATCGGGTTCGACCGGTACGCGGACATCCGGACCAGCGCCAGGATTGCGACCGCGATGCCGATCACGACGCCGTTGAGCACACCGCCCGTGGTGGATCCCGCCAGCGGGTAGTCGAAGACGAAGCGCGAGATGATCAGCCAGACACCGGCGATGAGCAGGAGCGCGTTCGGCAGCGAGATGGCACTCTGCTGGACCCGCTCGGCTCTCGCCTGCGCGACGTCCGGCCGCGTGGCGTAGCCGGCGTCCTCGGCGGCGTAGCCCGACCGGGACTCCATGCCCTGCCGCGACTCCATGCCCTGCCGGGACTCCATGCGAGCCTGGCCGCCCTGGGTCGCCATCGGCTCCGCGGCATGCCGGCCGGTCGTCCCGTCGCCAGCGATGCCGTTGCCGGAGGTGCCGTTGCGGTCCGTGACCCCGTCACGAACCGGGTCGTCCGGCCGTGATCTGCGTGGGTTGGACATTGTTCCTCCAGGTGCGTGTAGTTACTTCCCGCACTCGTTCAGCTACCCTCAGCACTCGCCTGAAAACACCACCAGCCCGGCGTTAAACGGGCTAAGTGCCACATATCACACCGTACGTTGGTCCGCCCAGCGCATCACGGCCCCGATCCCGTGCTCCAGCGGCACCTCGTCGGGTCCGACCAGCACCAGCTCGGCGTCCGTGCCGGTGATCGCCCGCAGCAACGCCTGGTCCGCGCGTACCCGGAGTGGATCTTCCACGCCCTCGACCCGCAGGGTGTCGGCGTCGACCGCGACCAGCGACGGGTCGTCCAGGCCGATGAACAGCGTGTCGGTCGAGGACAGGTCGTTGACCAGCAGCACCGTCTCCACCTGCCGGCGCTGCAGCGCCGCGACCACGTCGGGCAACCCCGTCGCCGCGAGGCTCTGGCCGCGCTGCGTCTGGAACCGGTCGATCGCGTCCTGCGCGTGCCGGTCGGCCACGTCCGCGATCGCCTGGATGGTCACGTCGTCCAGCGCCTCCTCGTCGGCGCCGGGCGCGCGGGACCCGGCATCGGTCCGCACCACCCGTTCCTGCCAGCGCTTGGGCAGCTTGTCGATGAACATCGGGATCGTCCGCACGTCGCCGCCGACCACCACGACCTCTGCGCCGACCGCCTGGGCCAGCTCCGACGTGGCCCCGGCGACGTCACCGGCGTTGCGCTTCCACACCTCGTCGACGCGGTAGTTGTCGCCCCTGCGGTCCTCACCGCCGGCATGCGCCTTGTGCAACGGGTACGACTCGCGCCCGCGGACCTCCCGGTCGACCTCGCGGAGCCGGGGCGTGGTCGCGACGGCCATCCCCTCCAGCTCCGCGCCGGCCCGGTCCACGACGACCCGGACATACGGGATGTCCTCCCCACGGAAGGCCACCAGGGGCATCGCGTGCGGAAGTTCCGAGTACCGCGCCTCGTCGGCCGGCGGCGGCGCGTTCATCGGCTCGACCAGCGCGACCCGCCCGGCCCGGGCGAACGCGGCCAGGCCGTACCGCCCCTCCTGGGGTGGGTAGTTCAGCAGCGTGTCGCCGGTGACGTCGATCGTCGGCTGGTCGGCGCCCATGGCCGCGAGCTGGTCGGCGAGCGCCCGCCAGCGCAGTTCGACCTCGCGGGCCCCGCTCTCGTCACTGCGCGAGGCGTCGAGGTAGACGGATGCCCAAGGGCCCGGCTGCGCGTAGATCGGCCGCAGGTAGTGGAGATCCATGCCCCGGCCTCTACCCGGATAGCGGAGCTTCTCACCCGCCGCGGCCGGCGCCGCTACGTTGGGGGAGGGGCGCTCATGAGCTATCTCGACTGGCTGCGGCGGCTCGCCGCCGGCGGCGCGGAGAAGGACCGGCTCGGCACCGCGCGGTTGATCGACCAGCGGGCGCGGGAGCGGGCCCGGGACGCCATCGAGCTGGCGACGCCCGTCAGCCTGGGCCGGCCCGTGGGCGCGACGGTCGGGCGGGACCGGCGGCCCGACTTCTCGATCGAGACCTATGCGGCGCCGCTGCCCGGCACGCCGTTGGCGTTCGCGTTCGACCGCGTCGAGTCCGAGGCGCACGGGCTGGCCAACACACACGTCGACGCGGCGAACCACGTGCTGCTCGAGGGCGCGAGCTATGCGAACTGGGCGGCCGACGACCCGGCCGCGCCGTCGATCGCCGACCTGGCCGGCGCGGGGCTGTTCACCCGAGGTGTCTACGTGGACGTGCCGGCCCTGCTGGAGGTCGGCTGGGTGCCGATCGACGAGCCGGTCACCGGCGAGCACCTCGACCGGGCGCTCGGTGGGCTCTTCGAACCCGGCGACGCGCTGCTGGTCGAGGTGGGCCGCGACCGCTTCGCCGCGGCGGGCGGCGACCTGTGGAGCATGGCGGACGGGCTCGGTGGGCTCGGTCCGAGCGCGGCGGAATGGATCGCCGACCACGGTGTGTCGATCCTCTGCTGGGACTTCGCGGACTCCCGGAAGCCGACGGACCCGCCGGTGCCGGTGCACTCGCTGATCTGGGCGCTCGGCCTCGTCATCGTCGACAACTGCACGTTCGCGGGCCTGCGGGGAGCCGCGAAGCGCACCGGCGCCCTGGTCGTCGCCCCACCCGCGACCCCGGGCGGCACCGGCGCGCTGGTGAACCCGCTGCTGGTCCTCTGACCGTCCTCAGCGGAGCAGCGGGATGACCTTCGCGAACGTCGCCATGTGCGGCTGGAGCACGCTGATGTAGCTGATGCCGTACGTGGCGCGGTAGTGCAGCAGCTTGTCGGCGATCTGGCGCGGCGAACCGACCAGCACACCGGGCAGGTCGACCAGCTCAGCGGCCGGCCTGCCGCTGGCGGCCTCGATGATCGACAGGTCGAGGTCCGACACCCGGTCCCCGACGGCGGCGACGAACAGGTTCAGCTCGAGGTCGGCGATCCGCTGCCCGGCGGCCGCGCGGACCCGCTCGACCCGGGCCGCCAGCGCCTCCTCCGGCGTCCCCGCGCCGAAGCCGGCACCGATCGGGAAGCTGAGGATGTCGGCCTCGCGGGCCGCGTACTCGAGGAGGCGGTCGCCCATCGCCGCGATCATGATCGGCGGCACCGGCCGGTCCGGCTCGGCGCGGAGCAGGTCGCGGGTCTCGGCGAGCACCTGCCGGAGCCGCCGGAACCGGGACCCCGGCGTGCCGAACGGCAGCCCGGCCGCGGTGAACTCCTGCTCGACGTAGCCGGCGCCGAGGCCGAGCTCCAGGCGGCCGCCGGTGAGCCGGTGGGTGTCGGCGACGTCGCGGGCCAGGTAGGCGGGGCTCAGCACGCCGGTGTTCAGCACGTACGTGCCGAGCCGCAGGCTGGTCAGGTCGGCGGCGGCCACCAGCGCCGGGAACGGCGCGGCCATGCCGAGGTGGTCGTTGACGTGGATGATGTCGAACCCGAGATCCTCAGCCTGCCGCACCTGGTCGCGCCACGTCGACCGGGACGTGCCGACGTTGATCAGGGCCGCTCCGAACCGGAATGGGCGAGCGCTCATGACCCGAACGCTAGGCACCGGCGGCGGGTCTTGCCTAGTAAACCCGCAGGTAGGTGAGGTGGCGCACGCTCAGCGGCGGTGTGCCACGCGCCAGAAGAGCTTGAGGCCGGACCAGTCGTAGCGCCGGGGGCGATCGTGATGCTAGCTTCGAAGCGCCCGATGCAGCCGGCCGCTCGCACCCCTCCGGGGTTGGTGAATGCATCGTCTCCATGACGCCCCTGGTCCGTCCACCGGCGAACGACACAGCAACGCGAGCACTGGTCACCTCGGTTCGCCGGGACATGGAGGATCAGTCATGCGTACGTTCCGCGAAGCCAAGGACCTGGCCAGATCGCTGCGCGCCGAGCTGCGGGCGCGGCACCGGCTCGACCTCACGCACAGCGAGTGCCTGGAGATCGTCGCCCGGGAGTTCGGCTTCGACAACTGGAACATCCTCGCGGCCCGCATCGAGAAGGAGGGCCGCAGCCGGATCGTCCCGCGTTTTCTGGTCGACGGGCTGGACATCGGCGATCCGCGCCGCGCCACGACGACGACGATCCCGGTGCTGTCCATCGACGACTCGTCGCGGGCGCTGGCGTACTACTGCGACTTCCTGGGTTTCACGCTGGACTTCGGCGGCCCGGCGGGTGGCCCGGCCGGCGGCCCGTTCTTCGGCCAGGTGATCCGCGCCGAGACGACGCTGCGCCTGTCGGAGAGACCGTCGGCGGGTGGCGCGACCGTGACGATCCATCTGTCCGACGTGGACGACGTGCACAAGGAGCTGTCGGCCCGCCGCGCCGACGTACCCGATGTCGAAGAGGTCTTCTGGGGTTACCGGATCCTCTTCCTGACGGACCCGTTCGGCAACCGCCTCGAGCTCAGCGAGCCGGTGGACCGGGCCCAGGCCGCGGGGCTGCCGCGCTGGCGGGCAGACTGACGGCGTGCCCACCATCTCCGCCGTTCTCGGTGACATCACGGCCCAGGAGGTCGACGCGATCGTCAACCCCGCGAACAGGGCCATGCGGGGTGGCGGCGGGGTCGACGGGGCGATCCATCGGGCCGGCGGACCGGCGATCCTGCGCGACTGCGTCGCCCGGTTTCCGGACGGGCTCGCGACCGGTGACGCCGGCTGGACGACGGCGGGCGACCTGCCCGCCCGCTGGGTCATCCACGCCGTCGGGCCGAACCACGGCGCGGGGGAGCGCGACCGTTCGCTGCTCGTGTCCTGCTACCGGCGCGCGCTGGCGGTCGCCGACGAGCTGGGCGCGCGAAGTGTCGCGTTCCCGCTGATCAGCGCGGGCGTCTTCGGCTGGCCGCGCGCCGACGCGATCGCCGCCGCGGTCGACACGGTCGCGGCCGCCACGACCGGTGTCGGCGAGGTGCGGTTGGTCGCGCGGGACGAGGACGTGCACAGGCAGGTCCGCGCGGCGGTCACACTGCGCTGTCCACCGCCGGTCGGAGAGGGCACGGTCGGTGCCCTCTTCGACCGCGACCCGACCCAGTACGGCCTGCGCGGCGACGCCTACCTGTGGCGGGAGCTCCGGGCGCGGTTCGCCGGGACGCCGCTGCCAAGCGACTGGTTCACGCTGCGGAAGCTCGTCACGGACGCCATCGAGCAGACCGTCGGCGAGCCGCTCTCGACCCGCGGCGACCGGCCGTGGCACGACGGCACGGCAGCGGTCCACGTGCCCGCGTTCGACCCGGGCCACGGCATGTCCGCGGGCGCGGTGCACATCCCGTGGTGGGTCCACACCGGACTCCCGATCCTCCTCGACCGCTATGACCGCGAGCGGCGCGGGCGGGGCTGATCCGCTTCGTCCACGCCGCCGGCGACGCGGCGGGGCTGTCCTCGTCCGTCGTGGTGCCATGACCCGGCCGACACGTGCTCACACGACGAGCAGTTGGCGACCCGCCTCCGGGACGGTGGTCGACTCGGCCAGCACCGGGTGATCGGTGCGGGCGGCGGCCAGCGCCGCCGGGTCGAGCGTGCCGACCGCCACCGCCGGTGCGGCCGTGCCGGCGTCCGTTAGGAGCGTGCCGTCCGGGTTCCAGATCCCGCTGCCGCCGCAGCCGACGAGCGAGCCGGCCGGGCCGACGTGGTTGGCCAGCACCGTGTAGATCGTGTTGTCCAGTGCCCGCGCCGGCAGTTGGGTCGCTCGCCGCGTCGCGCTCGTGCCCGGGCTGAACAGCGCGCCCACCACGTACGCGTGGCAGCCGTCCAGGGCCGCCGCGTGCGCGTGTCCCGGGAAGCCGGTGTCGGCGCAGATGCCCAGGCCCAGCCGCCAGCCGTCGACCTCGACCGTGCAGCCCCGCACGCCGGCCGCCACCCCGGCCGCGCGCTCGGTCGGCGTCGGACACTGCTTGTCGTAGCGGCCCACCGGCGCACCGCCGCGGTCGAGGACGAGCGCGGAGATGTGCGCCCGCCCGTCCGACACCACCGGCGCACCGACGACCAGCGCCGTGCCCGTCTCGGCGCACGCCTCGGACAGCGGAGCGAGGCGGGGGTCGTCCGGTGACAGCGCGTGCGACCTGAGCGCGCCCAGGTCGTACCCCGTCAGGAACAGTTCCGGCAGCACGACCAGGGCGGCCTCGGCCCGCCGGACCAGGTCGGCGGCCGTGGCCACGTTGGCCGCCACGTCGCGCGGGACGCAGGCGGCCTGGCCTGCGGCGATGGTCAGTGGGTGCACCAGCGCAGCCTAGCTGTGAAAATTAATTACGATACGTGCGTACGGCGTGGCAGGTATTGACGTCATCTTCATCGATGGAGGAAGGTAGCCCGAGGCAACCCCCCGGGAGGCGCGACATGCGACGAACCCTCAGCTACCTCACCGCGGCCACCCTCACGCTCGCGGGACTGACCGTCTCCGCGAGCCCGGCGAGCGCCGCGCCGGCCGATCGACAGCAGGCCTACGCACAGGCCGCCGACGAGTTCGGCGTGCCGGAGAGTGTCCTGCTCGGCGTGTCCTATCTGGAGTCCCGCTGGGACGTCAACGCCGGCCGGCCGAGCACCAGCGGCGGCTTCGGCCCGATGCACCTGACCGACGCCGCCGGCCTCCGGGCCGCCGACGGCACGCGGGCCCACGACGGCGCGTCCGGCGACCCGCGCGGCGACGAGAGCCGCCCGCCACAGACACCGGCCGCGCACACGGACCCGGCGCCGCCGGCGGCATCTCTGCAGACCCTCGACGCCGCCGCCGACCTGACCGGCGCGGCCAAGGAGGCCCTGCGCACCGACCCCACGACCAACATCCGCGGCGGCGCGGCGCTGCTCGCCTCCTACCAGGAGACGCCGAGCAGCGACCCGGCCGACTGGTACGGCGCCGTGGCCCGCTACTCCGGCGCCGACACGACC